>CAYMGC010000008.1:0-30260 GCA_964389885.1 uncultured Erysipelotrichaceae bacterium
GATAATAAATGATATCCGATTTAAAGTATTTTTCCTGAAAGTGGGTTTGATTTATAATCTCTTCTTTTGAAAATAGGTAATCATCTTTTGCCACTACCCACTTCTCTTCGATATCATCCAAGCGTTTAATAATCGCGATAACTTTTCCTTGGAATTCGGAAATAGGATGATCGATTCCAAGAATGTAGCAATCTTGTTCTTCCCCATCTCCCCCCAATACTCCAGGAATATATCCATAGTTTAAAGGATAGATGAGATTAGGATAGTTAGGATGGGCGCTTCCCATGGGTCGATCGATCACCACTTGAACTTCTTTTCCTAAAATAGTTGAATACAAAGTCTGATTTTTTTCATCCATCTTAAATTTTTCCTTGCTATCGATCATAAATTTATTCTTTAGGGAATTTTAGCTATAGTTTGAAATGGATTGGTAAGTTATGGAGTACCATTTTCTACCATTCCTGAGGTTTAAACGAAAAGCGAAGAGTTAGGCCCTTCGCTTACTTCAATGATTTTTCAATTTCTTGAATTTCTCGCATCCAAATCGCTTTAGAAGCATCACTTGGCATACGCCAATCTCCGCGTGGGGAGAAGTTGATTGATCCTACTTTCACTCCATCGGGCATAACGTTACGCTTAAATTGTTGAGAGAAGAAACGAGTATAAAATGTCGTCAAGGCTTTTAAAATGGTTTGTCGCTCCACTTGAGGAAAGGCGTAACAAGCCAAATCAAAAATCTTTTTGGGTCCTTCGTGATAGCGCAACATGTGATACAAAAAGAAGTCATGTAAGTCATAGCTTCCTAAAACTTCTTCGGTTTTTTGAGTGATTTTGCCACTGGCATCTGGCGGCAACAGCTCCGGAGAAACGGGGGTATCGCAAATGTCCATCAATACGGTATAGAGCGCTTGATTGCCTTGTTGTTTGGCCAAAAGGGCATCGCTTTCGACAATATAGCGTACTAGCGTTTTGGGAACGGAAAGGTTAACCCCATACATGGACATATGATCCCCATTATAGGTACACCATCCAAGAGCTAATTCCGAAAGATCTCCTGTACCAATTACAAGGGCTCCTTCTTTATTGGCAAGATCCATTAAGATTTGCGTGCGTTCTCTGGCTTGAGCGTTTTCATAAGTAATATCGTGAACGGCTTCATCTTGTTGAATGTCTTTGAAATGTTGCAATACCGCCGGAACAATGGAAATTTCCATAGGGGTCACTCCAAGAAGTTCCATCAAGGTTTTAGCATTGGTATTGGTTCGCGTGGTGGTGCCAAATCCTGGCATGGTGATGGCTAAAATGCCTTTGGGATCCAAATCGAGCATTTTAAAAGCCTTGGCACAAACAAGAAGGGCCAAAGTGGAATCCAAACCTCCTGAAATTCCGATCACGACTTTGGAGGCATGAATTTTGGAAAGACGGGTAGCTAATCCGCGCGCTTGAATGGCTAAAATATTTTGGCAACGTTCAATGCGCTTTTTTTCGTCTTTTGGTACAAATGGATAGGCTTCTACGGGTCGTTTTAATTCAATGGAATTGGGTAAAGGTTTAGAGGCAAAGGGAATGTGAATATAGCCTTGCTCGAGGGATTCAAAGGTGGTTTTATAACGTAAACGTTCATTTTTTAAAATCTCCAAATCAATTTGAGCAATAATGAACGTTTTGGGATCCAATAGAGACGAAGAAGCTAAGATTTTTCCATTTTCGGCAATCACGGCTTGGCCTCCAAATACCAAATCGCTTGAGCTCTCGTCTGGACCGGCTGAAGAGTAGATGTAGGCACTAAAGTTACGTGCACACTGCTCACGAATAATGGCGATACGATAGTCCGCTTTGGCAATGACTTCATTGGAGGCGGATAAGTTACAAAGGACATTGGCGCCTGCTGCGGCATGGTGAGAGCTTACAGGAATGGAAACCCAGAGATCTTCACAAATTTCTGCTCCAATAATCGCTCCTGTTGTATAGTCTTCAAATAAAATTTTTTCGCTTACCGGAACCGCTTTGCCCCGAAAATGCACCTGTGCTTGATCTGGTAAGTAAATGGAAGGAGCAAACCAGCGTTGTTCATAGTATTCGTTGTAGTTTGGCAAATAGGTCTTAGCGTAAAAGCCTTTGACCTCTTGATCGGCAATAAAAGCAGCTACATTGTATAAGTGATTGCTTACTTGTAAAGGAAGGCCTACCAAGACGGCTTGTTGAGGGGGTAAATGATCGCATAAGTACTCTAAAGCTTTTAACGCTTCTTTTTGCAATAGGCTTTCATAAAACAAATCCTGACACGTATACCCAGTCAAGGACAATTCAGGGGTGACCACCAAACGAACCGTTTTGGGTAAGCGTTGACAAAGATCGCAAATGGCTTTGGCATTGCTCATCGGATCGGCAATGGCTACAGGAGGCGTTAGAGCTGCGACTTCATAATAGGAATAAGGGTTCATCAGTTCTCCTTTCGTTTGCGTTGCGCAATTTCCTCCATAGTACCTGAAAAGCGAAAGAACGACCAAAAAAAAGAAGCCCATATGGGCTTCTGATTAAATCTTTTTGTTGGGAAATTTAATAAACCGTGAGAGTTTAACAAATTTGGCGGCCAATTCGAATTCGGGTTCTGAAATGCAAAGGGCATATCCAGGATGGTCTTTCAGTTCACGGAAATGGCCTTCATCTTTTTCATCGATACGTTTGAGATATTCGCTACAAAAATCCAAGCGAATGTGAATCTCATCGCAGTCTAACTCGGGAATGGAGCGTTGAATCGTGGAATACACATTTTCCATATCCCGAATTACGGCTGTGCGGTAGTAGCGGTTGTAGTGACGACGAAAACGCAACCACTTAGTTTCTTTTTTAGCTTGTGGCAAGCCAGTAGTATTGGAATGGTGAATGCGATAGTCAAACAATGGCAAATCAAGATACCACAAATCATCACTCACCGAGGCCAAAAGTGCCAAAAACCAGTCATGCGGTAAATGAAAGTCATGACGGTGATCATAATCTTCGCCTAATTCCTTGCGAATCATCATCGCACATCCTTGAAAATAGTTGTGCAATAACATTTGATCTTTGGTGACCTTATTTAAGCCTCCTGGATTTTCCACAAGCCATGGAATTAGGTTTTGGTTGGACCAGCCTTCATTGAGCGGTAAATGATACACTTCTCCTTCTTGGTTCATGAATTCAAAGGAAGAAGCGATCAGTTTAGCATTCGGAACTTCTTGAGCGGCTGCGATCATTTTTTCCACTTTGTCTAGATGCCAACGGTCATCTTGATCGCACAAGAAAATCCAATCGCCTGTCGCTTGAGTTAACAACTCGGCAAAGTTTCCAATGTAACCAAGGTTTTGATCCCCTACAATCAAACGAGCTGGAAAATCAGGATGGTTTTCGATCCATTTTTCCACGACTTCTACCGTATTGTCCGTCGATCCATCGTCACGAATGAGCAATTCATCTACGGGATACGTTTGGTTCAAAATGGAGTCCAGTTGCTCTTCAATAAAGGGGGCCCCATTGTAAGCCGCCACGACTACACTTAAGCGTGGCTTTTCCTCGCTTTTTTCGTTTGTTTCTTGTGCTTCTTGATCTTCTAAAGGCTTTTCGGGTGAGTATTGGTCTTGAGGAGTTTCGGTTTTTTGTTCTTCTTGTTCTGTCGCAAGCCTATCTTGGACAGATTGGTCTTTATTCAAATCGTTTTGGTCTGACATATTTTCCACCTATCCTTTCTCTTCTTGCATCAGTTGATCGATATGATTATCCAACTTAATTCGAATCATCTTTTCGTCTAACATTTTCCCAGTTTTGCCATCGCGTACAAAGACCTCAATTTTATTGGGTCCTTCTTTGAGTTCTTCTGGAGGAATGATCGCTTCAAAGCCAAGGGTTTCCATATGCAATTCCTTTTGAGGAAATTCACGTTTGTAAGCGGCATGGACATCGGGACGAGGAACGCGCTCACAAGCTACTTGTTGGCCATTTAACAAAACTTCAAAGTCTTCTTCTTCATCTGGACGATTCGATACGCCCCACCCAACCATCTTCAATGGTTCACTTAAAGGCAACACGTCAAAGGATTGCGGGGTATCGATGAAGACAGCTCCACGAGGAGACTGTTCCTTTTCGTCGTCATCGTCGTCTTCAATTTCATCTCCGGTATCAAGAGCGGATTGTTCAATGTATTTAGAAATGACGTAAATGGGATCGCCATCTAAGCGCACACGGCCTTTGTAAAGCCATACGGCTCGGGTACACAGCACTTTGATCATATCCAGCGCATGGGAGACGATCACAATGGTGGTATCGGAATCCCGCAATTCAATGAGTTTGTCATAACACTTGTTTTGAAAGTGTTGATCGCCAACGGCTAAAATTTCATCAATCAATAAAATATCTGCATCCACATTGATCGCCACGGAAAAGGCCAAACGCATATACATTCCCGAGGAATAAGTGCGCACGGGCTCATCAATGAAATCGCCGAGTTCAGAAAATTCAATGATGTCTTCAACCCGGCGATCGATTTCTTCGCGGGTCAAGCCGAATACAGCAGCATTGAAGTAGATGTTTTCACGTCCAGTAAAATCGGGATGAAACCCAGCCCCCAGTTCCAAAAGACTCGTAACTTTTCCAAAGGTTTCCACAGTACCCTTATTGGGGTAGAGAATTTGGGTCATGATTTTTAACAATGTGGATTTACCCGATCCATTGGTTCCAATTAAGGCGACAGTTTCTCCTTGTTTGATATCCAAAGAGACGTCATCCAAAACCACATTTTCGGAGACGGTGCCCCCGTTGTTGTGACGGATGAAGCGCTCTTTAAGCGTTTTAGGCTTATCCTTGTAAATCCGAAAGGTTTTGGTCATATTTCGGATTTCAATGGCATTGCCTTTCTCGGATGGTTCCAAAAAAAACTCCTCCTTTCGGTTTTAGGATTTCATTAATTTTTTTAAATAATCGAGTTGCTCTTGGCTCGGTTGAGTCGGCCGAATGGTTCCCGCCGTATAATACGCATCGCCTAAAAAGACGGGGTTGATGTAGCGATTGATCTCTTCAGGCTGGCGCAATTGATACGTTCCTTTGGTGATGTCCAAATTGGGATTATAGAATGGATCATTGGTGCGTAAAACATCGGGCCATAAACCATACATCTTGCGTACATCATTTTCAAAGCGGGCTTGTTTTTCCGGTGTCGTTTCATAACCACGACTTCTAGATTCATAGTGATACATCACCGCAAAGGGATTTTGGACGATCCAATAGCCATGTTGGCGAATGCGCAAGCACAAATCGACATCGTTATAGGCTACAGGTAAGTTTTCGTTAAAACCGCCGACTTCCTTGAAAACCTTTTTGGGCACCATCATGCAAGCTCCCGTGACGGCACTGACATTGTGCACAGTGCGGACACGATAGTTTAAGTTGATATCACTTTGCCCACTTAAAGCATGCCCTGCGACACCTGAATGGCCAATGATAACCCCATTGTGTTGGAAAGATCCATCTTCATAGTACAATTTGGCTCCTACAGCCCCCACATTGGGTTGTACAGCTTGACCAAGCATCTCTTCAAGCAAATAGGAATCGAGGGCTTCGGTATCGTTGTTTAAAAACAACAAATATTCACCCTTGGCTTTGCGCGCGCCAAAGTTGTTGATGGCGGAATAGTTAAACGGTTTACGCCACGTCACTACTCGTAAATTGGGATAGCGACGACGCAATTCTTTGTATTTGTAAAAGGTCGTTTTCTTTTCTGAGTTGTTTTCCACCAAAATGACTTCATAGTTGGCATAACTGGAGTGATTTTCAATGGATTGTAAGCAAAATTCCAAATCGTCAATGTGGTCTTTGTTGGGGATAATGATGGAAATAAGGGGCTTTTGAGGCACATCAAAGCGGACATGGTAATGGCCTGGAATTTCGGTATCCATAATTTTTCCATGGTTTTGATTGCGCTCAATCCAAGCCTCTAAAGCCTTTTGTCCTGCATCATACGCCCAAGTTTTGTTATCGGCATCCAACGCGGTGGATCCATCATGCATGCGCCAGTGGTACAAGATCTTGGGAATGTGCTTAATTTTATCGGGCGTGGTGGAATCCATTAAACGCAACACCAAGTCAAAATCTTGGGCGCCATCAAATTCAGGATACAATTTGCCTCCAGCTTTTTCATAGGCTTCACGCTTAATGGCTAAAAAGTGACAAATGTAGTTGGTGGATTGCAATAAGGCTGGCGAAAAATCGGGTTTGAAGTTTGGGCCCACATAGCGACCGGTGGAGTCTTCGTATTTGTCTTCATCGGTATAGACCACATCGTAATCTTTTTCATTAAAGGCCTTAATGACTTCATAGAGCGCATCGGGCTCTAAAAAGTCATCGTGATCGTACAAGGCGATGATTTCACCCGTGGCTAATTCGGCGGCCGCATTCATGTTGCCACTAATCCCCAAATTTTTCGAAAGCTTCGTCCAAGAAATCTTTGGATCAGGATGGGCGCTTAAATAATCCGAGACTTCATTGTTGGTGCTGCCATCCGCAATACAAAGCTGCCAATTGTCGTAGGTTTGTTGCCGCACAGAATCGATCATTTTTTCCAACAAATCAAGGGGCGTATTGTAGGCAGCTACAATGAGCGAAACTTTGGGCTGTTTTTTAAAGTGGAAGCGACGTTGCTTGGCTAAAACTTCTTCTTTAGTGCGATTTTTTAAAAACCAGCGATTGTATTGATCGTTGAAGTCTTCTTCTTGTTCCTCTACGCTAGAGGCCTCGGGTTCGTCTTGAGGAGTGGGTTTTTCTACTACAGGCATCACAAAATCTTGACGTTCTGGAGGGGTAGGGCCTGGATAGAGGGGATCGGGTTCTGGCTTTAAAGGAATTCCTTCACGAATCATACGCTCTTTATCAATGCGCTCATTGTGCGCTTCGATGCGTTCTTTTTGTTCATCAATCACGGCTGAGACGCGCCGTTTTACCCCACGCGCAATGCTCATTGGAGTGCGATGGCTAGGTAGAGCAGCTGGAGTAGGGGTTGGAGGTTGAGGCTTTTCTACGAAGGCCTCCTCTTCAGGGGGAGTCACCACGTTTTGGACTTCTAAAGTAAGAGGTTCCTCTGGCTCTGGCATTTCCCCTAAAGCTTCTTCCAAGACGACTTCCTCGGGTTCTACGGGTGGATCTTGAGGAACCGTAGGAATAATCCATTCATGGCCTGATTTTGGCGCATACAAGCGCAAAGAAACGGGCATCGCAATTTCATCGGCGTTTTTAATGGACGCGTGATACCCAAAGAGGTGTTCGTTTTGGACAAAATAAAACCGACGCACATCAAAGCGATTGCTTAAGGTGAGGTTAGCATCTAAGACTTGTCCATTGGCATCGAGTACTTCGAGTTGAACCTCCTCCATGCAAACGACCCAACCGCCCAAGAGCAGTTTGTTTTTGCGAACATCGACCATGTCGACTGTACAGACCAAACCTCTTTGATTGATAGAGGCCATTAAGAAGGGCTTTTCAAAGCGTTTCACTTCTTTATGATTGTAGGCCAAATCCAGTGTTTCAAGGGTTTCGGGGGTAATTTCTAAAACGGAAGGAATGTCCGCACGAATGACATACCCTGGACGCGCCCCAGGAGTGGGGTTGAGAGATGGATTTTCCAAACGACGCACGCGTAAAGGGATTCGATAATCATTAATCGCCATCTCAAAGAGATCTTCTTCCGCTTCACTGTCCATGGCCGCTCCCCATATCAAAATGTAGGACGAGTTATCTTCAGGATGCGTAAAAATCTCAATGCGATCGGCATCAAATCGGTAATACGACATACTTTTTTCTCCAATCGTTTTATTTGAAAAAGACCAGGGGATACCCCTGGTGCTAAAGTTCTTCGGCAAAGCCTTTTTCGAGTTTGTTGAATACCCAGTTTCCAATCACAATCAGCACAAGAGAAATCAAAAACACAATGCCTATGCCCTGCCAATACGGATCCAGATCATACATAAAAATATTTCGGTAGGCGGTGACAATTTTAGTCATCGGGTTATTTTGAATGAAAGGATAAACCGGCGTGTCGGGGCCAAACATATCGATGCTGTAAATAATTGGAGTGGCATAAAAAAGCAAGTTTAAGAAAAATTGTACCAAGCTTTCCACATCTTGGGCGTAGACATTAATGGCCGATAAAATCAAGCCCAGTCCATAACAAAGACACCCTTCGACAATTGCAATGACCGGTAACCAGACCAAATGCCAAGTAAGAGGAATTCCAAAGATGACAACGAAGAGTAAGATAATGGGCACCGAGAAAAAGAAGTTGATCATATTGGAGATCACCTGGGACAACACTAAAATTTTTCTAGGGAAATACACCTTCTTAACCACTCCCGCATTGCCTTTAATGCAACCCGTGGCACCTACTACACTTGACATAAAAAAGTTCCAAGGAAACATCGCCGTAATCAAATACACCACGAAGTTTGGCATGGCATCGCGCATTAAATAAGGAAAAACCAAATAATACACAAATACCTGCAACAGTGGGTTAATGAAGGTCCAAAGCATGCCAAGAAAAGTGCCTTTGTAGCGGCCGCGGATGTCCTTACGGACGTTTGTTTTGAGCAGTTCACGGTATTCGTAAAACTCCCGCAGCGTATGCATCAGTTGATACACCTCCAAACCTAAAACAAAGGATCGTCGACTGTATAAAAAAGCGCTTTTTTCCTTTTTTTGCGGTTGCCCTAAAATAGGAAAAGCCAAAATTCTAAAAAAGTCAAAAACGAAGAGTTTTCGAAGATCCTGCGTCAAAAAGCATTATATGGGAAAAGGAAAGCAAAACCAAACCCTCCTTCTCTTGGTTTTCCAAAACAAAGGTCAAGTCTCGAAAAGAGATCAGGATAAAAAGACAATAAAAAAGCCCCAAGGCTAAGACGAATCCTAACCCTGAGGGGAAGCAAGCATAAGTATGCTAGCAAAAAATTAAAAATTTAGCAAGTAAAAGTTTATTCAGCCGGTGCATCGTACATATGAGAAATGGTATGGACATCCTCGGAATAGGCCGATTCATCGGCGAGTTTCAACATATCTTCGTTGGCATATTTTTTAACTTGAGCTGAGGCTTTAGCAATTGGAGCTAAGGTTCCGGCACCCGCTACACAACCCCCTGGACAAGCCATGCCTTCGATTAAGTAGCCATTTAAGCGACCTGCTTTGGCCATCATCAACATGGTGCGGCAGTTTTTTAAGCCTTCCGCCGCTTGCACTTTGACTTCACGTTCAGGATGATTTTTTTGAATAAGGGTCTTAACCGCTTTAGCTACCCCACCAGAAACCGCAAATTCACGGCCCGCTGAAGTGCCTTCTTTAAAGGCGGTCTCATCCGCGACGGCTTGAGGTAAGTTTACCCCCTTGGCTTCAAACATCCCCATCACCTCTTCAAAGGTGAGGACAAAATCGATATCCGAGCGCACGGAGCGGCGACTCGCCTCTAATTTTTTGGCAGCGCAAGGACCAATGAAACAAACCTTGGCATTAGGATGTTCTTTTTTGATTAAACGTCCCGTTAAAACCATAGGCGTTAAAGCCATGGAAATATAGTCTTTGAATTGGGGAAATTCTTTTTTGGCCATGACAGACCAAGCTGGACAACAAGAAGTGGCCATGAAGGGTTGTTTTTCGGGTACTTTGTCTAAAAAATCTTCCGCTTCTTCAATGGTGCAAAGGTCCGCTCCAATGGCGACTTCCACTACATCTTTAAAGCCCAACTCTTTTAAAGCTCCGGCTACTTTTTCTGGCGTGACACCAGCTCCAAATTGTCCAACAAAGGCAGGAGCGACTGCTGCATACACTTCATCCCCTTGACGAATGGAGTGGATGGTTTGGAAAATTTGTCCTTTATCGACAATCGCGCCAAAAGGACAATTGACTAAGCATTGGCCACACGAAACACAGCGATCGTAATCGATTTTGGCTTTGCCATCTTCATCGGAAGAAATCGCGTTCATGCCACAGCTTGCTGCACATGGCCGTTCAATTTTAATGATGGCATGATAAGGGCAGGCTTCAATGCATTTTCCGCATTTAATGCATTTGTCCTGATCGATTTCGGAGCGACCATCCACAATGTGTACAGCTTGTTTAGGGCACACTTCGACACATTGATGGGAAAGGCAACCTTGACAAGCATTGGTGACAAGTACTTTCTTTTCAGGGCAAGCATGGCAGGCAAACGAAATGATGTTAATTAAAGGTTGATCGTAAAATTTTTCCGCAATGATGCTTTCCTCCACACCATCGCTAATCGCCGCTGCTTGTGTAATGTCGCGTACCGGTAAACCCATGCCTAGACGCAAACGTTCTCCTACAATGGCTCGTTCCAAAAAGACGGAATCCCGATAACGGGCTTGTTTGCCAGGAACGATTTCATAAGGAATGGCTTCTAAACGTTCTTTGTAGTCAACATTATCATCGTAAGCCATTTTGGCAATGGCCGCGAACACTTGGCGGCGAATATGGGTTACAGGGTTAAATACACCTCTCATAAGTATGATTTCATCAAAACTCGAATGGAGTTTTTTCTCCTTTCTAAAAGGGAAGAAACTGAATTTAGGTTTCTTGAATGTTTTTTGAGTAAACAAGGCTTTCCTTAACCTCTTTTTTGGCCAAGCACTTCTTTTGAAACCCGCTTGGAAGAGACAAGAAAGTGTTTTTTATAATACGCCAATGGAATCAAATCGAAAAGTTGACTTGTCCATTAATTCACAAATTAATTTAAAAGATCCTTTCCCATTGTAATGAAAGCGCAAGCACTTGAAAAGCACGATTTTCAAAGCCCCTCATTTGTTTTCAAAGCACAATTTCTATTGTTTAAAACTAGAGACACTTCTAGAAGGAGTCTTATTTTATGGAAGAAGTAATTATTCAAAAAAATGATGCCAACCAGCGCTTGGATAAATTTTTAGGCAAAGCCTATCCCAATTTAAAAAAATCCGCTATGCACAAGGCCATTCGCAATAAAAAGATCAAAGTCAATCGCAAGCGAGCCCAATTTGATCAAATTCTTATGGAGGGGGATCACATCTTATTGTTTCTTCCCCCCGATTTTTTAGAAAAACCTCAAAAAGTGGTCCTGAATTTACCAAAACCCAACATCGTATATGAAGATGATCAATTCCTTGCGATGAATAAGCCAGCCGGATTGTTATCGATGAAGGATAAAGCCGAATATCAAGATACCCTCAACGATCGATTGCTTTTTTATTTGCAACAAAGTGGTCAATACAATCCTCAAATCGAACACTCTTTTACCCCTTCGATTGCTCATCGCTTGGATCGCAATACCAGTGGACTCGTCTTAGCCGGTAAAACGGCGAATGCGGCTCGTCACCTTACCAAGGCCATTGCCGATCACCAAATCCATAAATATTACTTGGCTATTACCGATCGTAAACCGGTGCAAGGAGAGATCACGCTGTATTTGAAAAAAGAGGGAACCAAAGCCCTGATTTCCCCTACCCCCAAGCCAGAGTATGACTTAGCGCAAATGACCATTCATACTCTTCAAGAGTCCCATGGCCAATATCTTTCTCAAATCAAATTGCATACAGGCCGCTTTCATCAAATTCGGGCTTGTCTAGCCTTTTTGGGCACTCCCCTCATTGGAGATGTGAAATATGGTGGAACGCCAAGTGAAAAAGGATATCAGCTACAGGCCTATAAAATTGAGTTTGAAAACGCTGGCTTTTTTAAGCCTCAAACAATTGAATTACCCAAAACCCAACAGCTTACTCTTTAGTAAGCTTTCCTCTTTTGGAAAAGTCACCTTTTTTTCTTAAGATAGGTAAGGTATGAACCCATTTTGGATTTCTTTTCTCTTTTGCGCGATAAGCTGGTTTCTTCTTGTCTTATGGCAGCTTCCCCTTTGGATTTTACCCTTTTGGATTCTTCCTTTTTCAGGATTTATAGCCACCTCACCTCCTCTTTTTTCGACATGGCCTTTTTTTCTATTCTTTTTGATCGGCTTTTTGGTCTTTTGTCAGGATTTTAAAACCCGTCATTTTGGTTGGATATGGCTTTTAGTAGGGATATTGGTAATGGGCATTGGGCTATACTGGAGCTTTTCCTGGTCTTCTCGCCTTTTGGGCGTTTTCTTTGGGCTTTTTAGCTTAATTTGGGTTAAGAAGCATTGGCTGGGCCTCGCCGATGCCATTGGATTTTGTTGTATTGGCTTTTCTTTGGGTCTGCAAGGCTTATGTTTCGTAATAATTTTAGCTTCTTTGACCTGTTGGATATATGGAAGACTTGCTCAAGAACGCTTATTGCCCTTTTTAAGCTTTATCGGCTGGGGATATTGTATTGTAGTAAGCTTTTTGGTGCAGGGAATTGAACTTATGATATAAAGCCCATCATAAGAGGTCGCTTTAATTTTGACCTCTTTAAAAAGAACTCCCTAAAAAAGGAAGCCATTTTTAAAATCGTCTCTCCAAAAGAAGCCTACAAGGGCTTGGCTCTTGCCATTTTCCTTGCTTCTTTTGTCCATTTATCAAGGAGAGTCAAAACAACCGATGGAAAGGAAAATTATGAAAAATTGGTTTTTTAGCCATCCTCAATCCTTAAGTGGCTTAGTGCTTGGCGGTGGAGGAGCAAGAGGCTGTTATGAAATTGGCGTTTGGAAAGCACTTGATGAACAAAACGTCCATTTTGATTGCACCGCTGGAACTTCGATTGGCGCTTTAGTCAGTGCGATGTATGTGCAAGGGTCCTTAGAAGAAATGATTGCTTTTGTAAAGACTTTGAAACCAACGACCATCGTAGCGGACTTATTTGCCTTTCCGGAAACCCTTGGCGCTTTGGTTTCGAGTCGAAAAGAAATCAGCTCTTTTTTACAAAAATACATTTTGGATGGCAAAGGAGTCGACATTTCGCCTTTAAAGCAGGAATTAGACAAAATGTTTGACTGGAAACTTTTTCAGCAATCGCCCATTAACTATGCCTGTATGACCTTCAATGTGACCAAACGTACTCCCCAAGCCTATTTTAAAAGCGAAATGAATGAACACGATGCCCAAGAGATCATCTTGGCTTCCGCCTCCTGTTTTCCCGCCTTTCCAGCTTTAAAAATGAATGGAGACGATTATATTGATGGAGGGTATTGGGACAATGTGCCCATCGATTTGGCTATGGAAATGCAGGCCACAAAAATTTTAGCTGTGGACGTTCAAGGGCCAGGGCTGGTTTTGCCTGTCGATCGCAAAAAAATTGATTTATTTGAAATGAAGCCTTTATTGCCGCTTGGAAACTTTTTAGACTTCAATGCGCTTTCGGCAACCCGAAATCTTTGGGCCGGCTACTTAGAGGCCTCTAAAGCCATGAATAGTCTATGTGGCTTTTTTTACACCTTTGAACTCAAAGATCAAAAAAATATCGCCTTTTGGGCGGGTTATCTGGGCTTCTTTTTTGATTTGTACCATATTGTTTTAAAACCGGAAATCATTGAAGGCATTGCGCATTGGGTGTTTTCCTATTCGCCCTCGGATTTATCCAAAACTCTTGCCCAAGAAAAAGGGTTATGGCTTTTTATTGAGGCCTTGGCCTATGTGGCTGGGCTTGATCCGTTTCATATTTGGACTGTTCAAGATTTTTTGGCTCAGTTACATCAAAAGCTGATAACATTTGAAGCCAAACTCAAACTCGATCATGTCAACGATCTCTCTACTCTTTTGGGACGAAAAGATTGGGATAAAATGACCATCATCACATTGTTGTATCGGGCTTTAAAAAATGAAGAGATATCAAAAGTCGCTTCCTTTGCCTTAGTCTATCCCGGAGAAGTGGCTTTAGCTTGGACATGGTATTTTTTGGAGGTGGTGTAATGGAAAAAAATGAACGCAAGCCCATTCAAAAGGTTCCTGCTTTAAAAAGTGCTACAGATCACTATGGTTTAGTTCTTGGCGGCGGCGGAGCCAAGGGGTGTTATCACGTCGGGGTATGGCAAGCGATGAATGAAGAAGGGCTCTTCTTTGATGGAGTTACTGGAACTTCAATTGGTGCCTTAGTGGGTATTTTTTATCCAGGTAACAACATCGAACCCGTTACCGATTTTGTGTTGAATATGCAACCTCATCACATTGCGGCGGACTTACCTCAAGTGCCCATGACTTTAAAGGAAAAAATTTTAGGCTCTCGCACCATGTTACAATTTGTGATCAAATACTTTGATTCACGTATGGATATTACCCCTTTACGGGAACACTTTCGGCAAATGTTTCGCTATGATTCCTTTAAAGCCTCTCCCATTAAATATGCTTGTATGGCCTTTAACGATACCAAAAAGGAACCACGGGCTTTCTTTAAAGGGGAAATAACCCCTGAAAATGCCGAAGAAATCGTCATGGCTTCCGCAGCTTGTTATCCAGCTTTTCCCAAGGTGCATTTTCAAGGAGAAGACTATATGGATGGCATGTATGCCGACAATGTCCCCATTGCCTTGCTTGAAGCCATCATGCCCGAAGCTACATGGACAATGGTGGTGGATTTGCATGAACCTGGCGAAGCTTTACCCCCTGCTTTAAAACCCGATATGTTTTACATTCAACCCTTACTCCAACTGGGAAATCCGTTGGATTTTTCCACTCCCCATGCCAAGCGTTTGTATGCGCAAGGGTATTTGGAGGCGAAAAAATATTTGGGAAAATACCCTGGTTATTTGTATACCTTTACCCCTGAAGATAAGCCGTTAATGGATATTGTAGAAAATTATTTGGCCAGTCAAATTGCTCAAATGCAAATCGTCTTTCCTAAAGCGGCTCAAGCCAAAGATTATTTATATCGCGCGATGCTGGGTTATTATCCAGCCGATTTGCCCAATGGCCAATTGGAAAATTACGATCTTGGTCGGCTTGTCGAAGCTCTGGCCTTATTTGCGAAAGTCGACCCAATCGCTCTTTACGATTATCGACAATTTTTAGAACTGATTGTGGAAAATTTGCGCTCTTTAAAGCTTACTTCCCATGTAAATCCCGAAGAATTTGCGGTGATTGATGTGTTTGGTCATGTAAAACGAGACGAATTGCCCAATCAACTTTTTAAAATGTTAAAACAAAATGGAGGCCATTTTTCGGAGCGGATTGAAAGCTTAAAGGATCGCTTTCCGACAAGCTATGTGTTAGCCGTTATTCGTTATTGTTTAGAACTTTTGTTGGATCAACTTCATCAATCCGAAATGCAATCAAAAAAAGAAAATCTAGACTCTATAGAAACCCAAGAAGATCTTCTTAAAGAAGAAACTAAAGATCCAGCCTTTACGGCCTCTTCTTTTCCTATAAGTGTAAGTGAACCAGAAAAAACGTCTTCTTTAGACATGGATTCTTGATTAGGCGCTAGAAAAACCTTAAAACAAATAAAAACAGCAAAGCGTATAGGGACTTTGCTGTTTTTTTGTTATTGAGCTAAAGCGGGATCAAACCATTTAAAGCGAGTATCCATATCCAATTCCACATCAATTGGCTTATGGGTAAAGGGTTGTAAGAAGGAAAGCTTATACGCTTGTAACATTAAGCCTTTATTGTTACGAACCATCCCATAAAGCGGATCATTCATAATAGGATACCCAATATTTGAAAGATGAACACGAATTTGATGTTTACGACCGGTAGAAATATCGGCTCGAACCAGAGATTTATCCTGAAAGGTTCCACAAGGGCGCGACTCTTGTGATGCTTTACGCATCTTGCACTTTCATGCAAGCACAGACTATATCTTATCCGTTGGCATAACCCAGTACGGCGAAACCACTTCGGATCGCTTGATCCTACTCCCTTTACGAGGGATAGTCGTTGAACGTTCTCCTATTCGGAGCTTCGCTGCTGATTGCCCATTTTAAAACACGTAGGATTTAACCATATGCCATCCAGTCAATTTTTTTTGCTTTCGCCACGTTCACAATTAGGCTTGTTTCATCCTTTTGTTGTCGTTTGACTGGCTTTAGGGGTTTCCAGCAATTCAGTTTCTTTGTTGGACGTTCGTAACGCCACGATATGCTCATTTCTGAACATACTGACTCGTCAACTTCCTTAAAAGCAAGAAAGTTTGTTAATCAAAAAGTTTTAAGCGTTGAATATGGGTGTGAGCAGGTTTGCCCTTTTTGTAGACCATCATTTTTTCGGCTTCATGGCGATTACGAGCAATCGGGTTATTGATATCGATGTCACGATTGGCTACTCGACCATCAACTACGGCTAAATATTGTTTTTTCGCGGTGCCATCCTCAAATTGACGATCTAAATACGCTTTGGCTAAAGGATGCTTAGAAAAGAGAACTAAGCCCGAGGCTTCATAGTCGATACGATTGACCGGTTGAGCGGGGAATCGAGCCCCATTTTGTTGAAGATATGCATTGACGCGAGCTGTTAAAGTATCTTCACTTTGGCCATCACCATGGACTAATAAAAAAGGTTTTTTATTGACGACTAAGCACCAATCGTCTTCATAAGCGACTGGAAGGCCTCCATAAAAAACGGGGGTCTCTTCTTGAAAATCATAGGTATCATCGACAAGAACGGTAAGTTTATCACTGGGTAAAATTTCTTCTTGAGGATTGGTGATTGGATCTTTGCCCTTTATCATTTGGACATGTTTTTTCTTTTCCTTGGAAAGATCCAAATCATCCCAGATCTCTTGTAAGGTACAAGGCGTATCCGTTTTGATTTGAAGATTTCCGCTGGGAAGAAGTTGAATATCCATAACAACCTTCCTTTCTGCGCGTGGCGCACCTTTATCTTAGCGCGTTCAAAGCCACTTTCTTCTTGCAACGAATCGAAGACCTTCCCTTAAAGAACTTCTAAGCGTATGAGTATGGTGGCGAAAAGGGAAATGCTAAAATTAAAGAAATATTAAGGAGAGAATTCTTATGAAATTGTATAAAGGTGCCAATGGCGAATTGCTTGAAGTGATTCTTCCTGCTAATGAAGAAATGGACATTACCATCAATGGTCAACCCGCTACTCTTTTAGTTCCTGGTTCCACAGATGCAGCTGTAGAAAAACACGTTCCCGATGTAAAAGTAGAAGATGGTAAAGTAAAAGTTCAAGTTGGCTCTACTGCTCACCCTATGCTTCCTGCGCATTGGATTACTAATATTTGGATGGAATATCCAGATGGCAGTGTTGAAAAAGCAACATTGCTTCCTGGTGAAGCGCCTGTTGCCGAATTTGAAATTAAAGGTGGCAATGGAACCGCAACGGTTTACGAATATTGCAATTTACATGGTCTTTGGAAAAAAGAACTTGAGCTTTAATGAAGTAAAAGTAGCTACGGCTACTTTTTTTATGACTCTTAAAGTGTTCCTTTCAGGCTTTCTAAGGGCTTTTTTTTAGTGGTATCGGCATAATAGAGAAAAGAAAGTTGGAGGGAAATAATGATGGATGACAATAAAGCCCCAATCGAAAAAACAACCTCACCAGATGAAAAATTAGCTGGTCCTGCTAAAAGTCCTATTCAAGAAGCGGAAGCAGCGTTTTCTAAAGTAGAAACAGAAGCCAAAGAACGCGAAGAAAAGTTTAAAGAAGAAATGGATGCGAAGTTTAAATCGTTAAGTGAAAAAGTCGAAGCCGATCAAGAAAAAGCGACTGAAGCCATTCACAAAGAACTTCAAATCGATCGCACGAACATCGAAAAATTACAAAATCAAATCAACGCTAAAGCGAAAGAAGCTCAAGAAACCTTTGATCGCACTTCCCGTCGTACTGGCGAAGAATTGGAACAAGCAGCCAATAAAATTAATGCTGAAGCAGAAAAGTTTGGGGACAAGCTCGCTAGCAATCACAACGAATTGTCTCAAAAAGCCAGCGAAGCCTACGAGACATTACGCAAAAACGCCTATAATCAAGTAGATGATTTTGCCCTCGAAATGCAAAGTGATCCAACGAAAGCCTTTAGTGAAGTGGTAAAAGTTGTACTCATGGTTATTGGTGTAATCGCTATTCTTAAAGAGATCTTTAGTCGTTAAAAGTGTCGTTCTAGCTCTAGACTTGCTCTAGAGCTTTTTCTTATCGTTTGCTTAGAAAAAAGGAAGAAAAGAAAGCCGGCTTTGTCTTCTTTTCGAAACAGTCAAGGAAACGAATTTGACCGAATTCGGTTGGCTTAGCATAATTGAAAGGAACTTCTATCCGCATTCTTTCTCCTAACTTGAAAAGAATGGTGCAAGGAGGCCACTATGCCGAAAAAGAAACGCACAACCTTTAAAAGGAAAAAAACATCCGTTTCACCTTGCGTAGGCCAGAAGCTTCGAGAAAGGAAAACCATGGCCAGTCTATCTGATGTGAAAGCTTGGAAAGAGATTCTAAATGAACTCAAATCAAGTAGCGAACAAAATGAAGTTGTGATCAGCGAAATCAAAGAGGAGATCGCGTTACAGGAACAACGCAATAAAAGGGAAGTCCAAAAACAATACGAGCAATTGCGCGATCAAACCCAAGCGCTTGAAAACTTGCTTCAAACGCTTCAAACCGGAACCTTGTTCTCCCTTCCCGCTGACCAGGATACCTTAAGCTCTTTTGAGCAAACTTTGAATGAACGTCTTGAATTATCCCGCCAGCTCATGGAAGATGCAAAAACTCTACTCGATAGCCAAACAACTCCCACTGAAACCCTTGAAAAATTACGCAATGGTAGCCGTCGGGAACGCAATCGCAGTTTATTGCGCAATGCGACTTCCAAAGAGCAATTATCCAAAGAAGATCGCGAAGCAAGAGAAGCCCAAAGCTTGACCGCGATTGCCAATATTTCCACTACAGGCTTTCCTAGCCTGAGCGACGAATCGCAAGAAGAATCAGAAAGTCAAACCTCCACCAAAGAGGCCAAAGCCATTCGACGCAATGGACGAACCTCTCAACAAGAAAACAAAGCACTCCCTATGCGCGCTAATACCACGAAAACTAAAACCTCTTGGGATGGTCGCGCAAGCAATACGGCTAACTCACAAGAGGAATTAGCCGTTCGGGCAAAATTTCCCCGTCAAGCCTTACTAGGCAATTGGATTCATTACTTCAGTAAAGAGATGTTTACCTGCCAATGCTTCTGGGATGATAGCGAATTTAAAGAATATGACTTTAAAAACAACGAACTTGTAGAAGAACGCAGTGGAAAATTCCATGTAAAAGATGGAAAAGTGTATATGGATTATGATGAAGGGCGCCAAGCGGTATATACCGTTACAGGATATTCCAATGATTGCTTAGACTACTTAATCAATCGTACGCCCATTCGCTTTGATTATATGCCCGAAGAATTATTAAATACTTTGCTAGAAAACGCCTCTCATTATTCGTATTCCAACTAAATGGGGCCGCTCAGGCATCTTTCAAGCGGATTATTTGTCGCCTTTCTTTCTTCCTGTTATAGTAAGCGTGTACACATTAAGGAGGCCTCTATCATGGCTGATTTCATTAAAAAAGTTGAAGACAAAATTTTGGAAGCAGAAGTTCGTCACGACGAACGTGTAATTGAAAAGAAACGTGAAGATTTAAACGAACATGCAGTGGAAGAAGGGTATGACAAAACAGGATTGATGAAAGATCTTCGCAAAGACGAAATCTCTCATGACGAAAAAGTCATCGCTCGTAAAGAAGCTGACGCTGCAAAACACGACGAAAAAATTAAATCCAACGAAGAAGCAATCTGTGGTTGCGGTTGCGAAAAGAAATAATTTTTCTATTGATTCCTTTTCCGCCTGAAAGGGCGGTTTTTTTTTCGCTCTTTCTGAAATTTTTCTGTAAACTTATTCCACAAATTGCCCAAAGAATTCCACACTTATAAGCAATTGTGTAAAATTAGAACGCATTATGTATAAAACAGAGCCTTATTTTTAAGGACAAAGAAAAACCATTGGCGTTTGATTTGCTCCTTGACTTTGCAGGAAAAAGAAAAAAGAAAGGAAAGCTCGCAATGGCCTGCAAAGTAGCTACTCATTTTGTTTGAGGTCTTTGGCTAAGACCTAAGCTAAAACAAAACGAGCTTAGCTTGTAAACCTTCGAGAGAGAAAATTGCGAGTTAATGTTTCATGAAACTGGGTCATACGTTTTCGACGGCTTTACTGAGTGCGGCTTTATTGATGGCTGGCTGTTCTTCTGATGCCAGCTCTACTTCTACCTCCACTTCAAGTACAGCCAAAACCGATGAAGCAAGTGATGTTTCCATTGGTATTTTGCAATATGTAGAACATCCCGCCCTTGATGCGGCCACAGAAGGATTTGAGGATTATTTAAAAGACAATGGCTATGCCGATGCCAAAATCGATTTTAAATCTGCCCAAGGCGAAATCGCAAATTGTACCTCCATTGCCCAAAAATTTGTTAACGATGGAGTGAGTTTGATTTTTGCCGTAGCGACTCCTGCAGCACAAGCAGCTGCCAATGAAACCAAAGATATTCCTATTGTGCTTTCCGCAGTAACGGATCCAGCGGATTCTGGTTTGGTGAAATCCAATGAAAACCCTGGTGGAAATGTAACAGGAAGTTCGGATTTAACCCCTGTAGAAGCACAGTTTGATTTATTGCAAGAGATTTTACCAGATGCCAAAACCATTGGACTTCTCTATTGCAATGCTGAGGCCAACTCTGTGTTCCAAATCAATTTGGCTAAAGAACAATGCGAAGAACGTCATTTAGAATACAGAGAAGCCAGTGTTACCGACTCCAACCAAATCCAACAAGTTGTAGAATCCTTAAATGGAAAAGTGGATGCCATTTATGTTCCTACCGATAACATGATGGCAGAAAGCATGGCAACGGTATCGCAAGCCGCTTCCCAATATGGCATTCCTTGCATCGTAGGGGAAGAAGGTATGGTTGAAAATGGTGGATTGGCCACCTATGGTATTAATTATTATGAATTGGGACAGTTGGCCGGCGCTCAAGCTGTGGCGATTTTAAAAGATGGGGATAAACCTGCTGATATGGCGATTGCCTACTTGCCAGCAGATCAATGCACCTTAACCATTAATAAAAAGACCGCTGAAACCCTAAATCTTGATATTCCCCAATCTGTTCTAGATCGGGCTACGGTTGTAGGGGAAGAATAATGTCCATTCTCTTCTCTTTAGAAGGTGCCATTGGTCAAGGAATTCTTTGGGGCCTTATGGCCTTAGGAGTTTACATTACATTTCGTCTTTTGGACTTTGCCGATTTAACGGTAGATGGTTCCTTTGCCACAGGAGGAGCCGTCGCAGCGGTGCTGGTCGTTGCCGGAGTCAATTCATATTTAGCCGTTCTAATCGCGACCCTTTGTGGATTTTTAGCTGGAGCTGTTACTGGTTTTTTCAATACGGTTTGTAAAATTCCACCAATTTTAGCTGGCATTTTATCGCAAATTGGATTGTATTCCATCAATTTAATTATCATGGGACAATCCAATATTCCGCTTTTGAATTATCCTAATATGTTTAACACGTTGGCCAGTAAAATCCCTTCCCTAGGCTGGATTACTCCCCAAACGCTTTCGATCATTGCTATTGGTCTTTTGTTTGTGGTAATTACCATTGCTGGACTTTATTGGTTCTTTGGCACAGAACTTGGAATGTCCATTCGGGCTACGGGAAATAACCCTCATATGGTTCGAGCCAATGGCGTTTCTACCAATTGGACAACCATGGTGGCTTTAATGCTTTCCAATGGATTGATTGCGATGTCGGGAGCCTTAGTTTGTCAACAACAAGGATATGCCGATGTCAAAATGGGAATTGGGGCTATTGTTATGGCTTTGGCCTCTATTGTCATTGGAGAAACAATCTTTGGTCGTCAAGGCGGCTTTTTACGTCGCTTAGCTTCTATTGTCATTGGTAGCGTGTTGTATCGCATTATTGTATCGATTGTTTTACAACTCGGTTTAAACCCCGACAACTTGAAATTGTTTACTGCGTTGTTGGTAGCTGTAGCTTTGAGTATTCCAGTGATGCTTGAATCAAGAGCCCAAACGGCAGCCTATAAACGATTAACAGCAGCCGTCAAAGATGTGGAGGACAAATTTTAATGTTAGAAATTAAGCATGTGTCCAAAACTTTCAATCCTGGAACCGTCACCGAAAAAAAAGCCATTCAAGATTTAAACCTAGTCATTGAAGATGGGCAGTTTGTAACGGTGATTGGGGGAAATGGGGCGGGAAAATCCACCTTGTTGAACTTGATTGCTGGAGTCTATCCTCCTGATTGTGGCCAAATTATTTTGGATAACAAAGATATTTCTTTGCTTCCTGAACACAAACGGGCCGCTTATATTGGAAGAGTCTTTCAAGATCCGCTCCGTGGCACAGCGGCCGATATGGAGATTAGTGAAAATCTAGCTTTTGCCACACGTCGAGGAAAATCAAGAACTTTGCGTTGGGGCCAAACCAAAGAAGAACAAAAACAGTATCGCGACTTACTGGCTCCCCTTGGTTTAGGGTTAGAAGATCGATTGCATACTAAAATGGGGTTGCTTTCTGGAGGGCAACGACAAGCCCTGACTTTATTGATGGCTTCTTTAAAAAAGCCAGAACTTTTACTTCTCGATGAACATACAGCCGCCTTAGATCCGCTTACAGCCAAGAAAGTATTGGATTTAACTCAACGAATTGTAGAAAAAGACAATTTGACTACTTTAATGATTACTCATAATATGAAAGATGCGATCCGTTTAGGAAATCGCTTGATTATGATGTACGATGGGCACATCATCTTCGATGTTAAAGGAGAAGAAAAAGCGGCTTTAACCGTGGAAGATTTACACCGTAAATTTAAAGAAGCAGCCGGCCAAGAATTTTCCGATGATCGTGCCGTTCTCATTTAGATTTTTACCTAGGACACCTTTGGTTCCTAGGTTTTTTATTTTTCCCAAAGTGAAAGGAAAGAAGGAGAAAAGAAAAAGCATTTTTTTTGGAAAAATCATTTTGTTAAAGCTAAGATTTTTTCATCTTTGAAGGAAGATTTTCCTAATTTGGAAAATCTTGAGGAGAAATACCAGAAAAGTAAGTGGAAACGGCTTTCACTTTTAAATAAAGCCGACAATTTTCAAAAAATCCGCTAAAGTAATAGAGAAGGAACCGATCAATCCGAATTTGACAAAACCAAAGAGTGATTTCAATAGCGCCGAATGTAAGTGCTATAATCACAGTTGAAATTCAGGAGGAAAACTATGGAAAACAACAATATGCTCGCTATGATTTTAGCTGGCGGGCGTGGCACTCGTTTGTATGACCTGACAAACAAGACTGCCAAACCTGCTGTCTATTTTGGCGGCAAGTATCGCATCATCGATTTTCCCCTCAGCAACTGCGCAAACTCCAATATCAATGTTGTTGGTGTTTTAACGCAGTACGAACCCGTTCAGCTCAACGCTTATGCCGGAGCTGGCCAACGTTGGGGCTTAGATACCCGTGGTAGTGGTGTTTACGTTTTACCCCCAAGTGAAAAAGATGGTACAAACTTTGGGGTCTATAAAGGGACAGCTGATGCGATTTATCAAAATATCGACTTTATCGATGAATTTGATCCAGAATACGTTTTAATTCTTTCTGGCGACCACATTTATAAAATGGATTATGACAAAATGTTGGCCGATCATCGCAAAAACAATGCTGATTTAACCGTTGCAGTGCGTCCTGTACCTTGGGAAGAAGCTCCTCGATTTGGAATTATGAATACCGATATGACCAATCGTATTCTTGAATTCCAAGAAAAACCGGCCGAACCCAAATCCAATTTAGCTTCTATGGGTATTTATATCTTCGATTGGCCTTTGCTTCGTCAATCTCTCGTTGAAGATGCTAAACAAGATACAGACCATGATTTTGGTAAAAATATCATTCCAAACCTTTTGAACGAAAATAAACGTTTGTTTGCTTACAACTTCAATGGGTATTGGAAAGATGTTGGAACAATCGATTCTCTTTGGGAAGCCAACATGGATTTGATCAATCACAATGATCAACTCGATTTGGGGGACAAAGAGTGGAAAATTTATACCGCTGATATTCCTGTTTTGCCACAATACGTTTCCAAAACAGGTAAAGTGGAACACTGCTACATCAACCAAGGCGCTGTAATTCGTGGCTATGTAAAAGATAGCGTACTGTTCAATGGCGTAACGATTGATGAAGGGGCAGAAGTATACGAATCTGTATTAATGCCAGGTGTAGTTATTGAAAAAGGTGCAAAAGTTTACCGCGCAATCGTTGCCGATAAAGTTGTGATTGGCGAAAATTGCGTAGTTGGTTCTCCTGATTCTGAGAAAATCGATCTGGTTGCGGCAGATGTGAAAGGAGCGCAATAAAATGCCAAACGTAAACGCTCTAGGTATTATTTCCTTTACCGGCCCTTCGATCTTTGTTAAAGGCATTTCAAACTATCGTCCCATGGCCGCTTTCTCTTATGTTGGACGCTATCGTTTAGTGGATATTCCTATTTCCAACATGACCAATTCTGGTTTACAAAACATTGAAGTTTACACCAATGGAAACCCAAAAGTTTTGTTTGACCACATTGGCAGTGCTAGACACTACAACATCAACAACAAACATGGCCATATTTCCATTATTCCGGTTATGGCTACAGGACGGGAAGCAGAGTATGTTTCCGATTTAGCGGCTTACTATAACAATCTTCACGAAATCACCGATAACACCAATGATTATGTAATCATTGCTCCTGTAAACTGGGTTTATAAAGCCAACTACAGCGATTTGTTAGCGCAACACATTGACTCTAAAGCCGATGTTTCCGTTTTGTGCAAACATTTCGACAGCACCGAGACACCCATGTATTTGCTCAATGCCAACTTATTGACACATGAAAATGGCAAATTAACCGGTATTACCCCCTATATCGGTCAAAGCAATGCGGTTCTTGATGTATCTTTGGATACTTACATTATGTCCAAAGAAAAATTCGTAGAACTTCTCAACATGGCGCATGATTATTCCCCTCTTTTCACCATGACTGAGATGTTGACTTGCCTACTTGGTCAAGACAAGATCAAAATCAACGAAATCCCTTATTCTTACCCTGTATTCCCAATTTTAGACATCAATAGTTACTTCAACTCCAATATGGAAATGTTACAAGAACGCAATATGGCCTTCTTTAACGATCCCAATTGGCCAATCTATACCCGTACCAACGATTCTCCCCCAACCATTTATCTTGGCAATGGACGGGCAGAAAGCGCCTTAATTTCCAATGGTTGCGAAATTAGTGGTACCGTAACGGATTCCATTTTGGGTCGTGGTGTTAAAGTCGGCGCTGGGGCGATCGTTACCAATTGCCTCATTCTCCCAGGCGTTGAAGTGGGTGAAAATGTTATGTTAACCAACTTAATCGTTGATAAAGATGCGAAACTCATCCATAAAACTGAAATCTCTGGCTACGAAAGTGAGCCACTCTACATTGGTAGAAGGGAGACTATATAATGGCATCCATTTTAATGGCTGCTGCGGAAGGATTGCCTTTCGTTAAAACAGGTGGATTGGCCGATGTTATCGGTTCACTCCCACAAGCACTCGCCGAAATGGGTCATGAAGTAAAAGTTGTTTTACCTCTTTATAAAAAAATTGCAGAAAACAACTTCCACGATTTGACTTGGTGCGCAAGCTATACAGTCAACATTAACTATCGCGAAGTTCCTGTGACGATTTATTCGCAAACGATTGGTAAAGTCGCTTATTTCTTTGTTCAACACCAAGGCTATTTTGAACGCGATGCGCTTTATGGCTATCAAGATGATGGCGAACGCTTTGCTTACTTCCAAAAAGCAGCGATTGAGATGTTAAATCAGCTTAACTACTGGCCTAACATCATCCATTGCCATGATTGGCAAACTGGTATGATTCCTTGCATGGTGAAAGAAACGCATTCTAGTGATTCGCGTTACTCATCCATTAAGTTTGTCTATACCATTCACAACTTGCTTTTCCAAGGCAATTTTGGCCCTGAAATGACAGATTCTTGTCTTGGCTTACCTTACTACTTGCTTGACAATGGAAACATTCGTTTTGATGGCGGCGTTTCCTTTATGAAATCTGGAATTTTGTACGCTGATAAAATCTCAACGGTTTCTCCTACGTATTCCCAAGAAATTTTGACACCTCAATATGGCGAACATATGGAAGGCGTACTCAATATGCGTCGCTATGATTTGTGGGGTATTGTTAACGGCATTGATATTCAAAACTGGAATCCCAATACCGATCCTGCTTTACCTTCTCATTACAACAAGATCACCATGTCGCGTGGCAAAGCCGAAGACAAAGCTGCTCTTCAAAGAGAGCTTGGTTTAGAAGTCAATCCAAACGTGATGCTTGTTGGCGTGGTTTCGCGTTTAACCTACCAAAAAGGTTTTTATTTGATGCTTGAAAAGTATCAACAACTGGCCAATGCTCCTATTCAATTGGCTATTTTGGGAACGGGTGAAGCCGAAATTCAAAATGCTTTCCGCAACATGGAAAATGAGCACAAAGGAAAAGTTTGTTTCTATCAAGGCTATAACGAAAACTTAGCTCACCGTATTTATGCGGGATCTGACTTATTCTTGATGCCTTCTTTATTTGAACCATGCGGCTTATCGCAACTTTGCTCTTTGCGCTATGGTACCTTGCCACTTGTACGCGAAACGGGTGGATTAAAAGATACGGTTACACCTTATAACCAGTACGATAAATCGGGTGATGGCTTCAGTTTTGCCAATTATAGTTCCGATGAAATGATGAATACGCTCAATACAGCAATTGATGTGTATTACAACCGTCCTGAAGATTGGAAGATTTTACAAATGAATGCCATGAACAAAGATGTATCGTGGCAAAACTCTGCGGAAATCTACAATCGGATGTATAGCACCTTAATGTAGAAGGTTCGATCGTTGAATATTGCAGTAAGTGCTTGTCTTTTAGGCAAGCCATGTCGTTACAACGCTACGAGTTGTTACAACCCATTCGTAGTGGCTTTACAAGAAAACCACGTGCTTGTTCCAGTCTGTCCAGAAGTGCTTGGCGGACTGGACACGCCACGGGCTCCAAGTGAAATTTGCCACGGAAAAGTGATCAATACCCTAGGTCAAGATGTGAGTGAAGCCTTTGAAAATGGGGCTAAAAAAGCGCTCTCTATTTTGGAAGAGCAGGGATGTCAAATCGCGATTTTGCAACAACGCTCTCCTAGTTGTGGATGTGGCAAAATTTACGATGGGACTTTTTCATCGAAGCTTATTGAAGGCGATGGCGTTTTTACCAAGTTACTGAAATCCAAGGGCATTTCGGTCGTCTCCTCAGAAACCCTCATGGCCAATCCGGCCGTTCTGGAAACAGCGCTTGAAGCCGAGATAGGAAAATGAGCTCGATAAAGAAATATGAAAGTCCTTACTTTTCTTTTCATTTGTAAGGGTTCTGAGTTGTAAATTCAAAAGAATGCTCTAAAATTAGAGTGTAAAAAGATTCGGAGGAAACTTATTTATGAAACAAGCTACAGTTAAAGTTATCGATCCAGTAGGTCTTCACGCTCGTCCTGCAACTGTTGCTGTAAACGCAGCAAACAAATGCAAATCTGACGTGAACGTTGCTTTCAAAGGCCGCGAAGTTAACATGAAATCCATCATGGGTGTTATGTCTCTTGGCATCCCAACACAAGCTGAAATCGTAATCTCCGCTACTGGTGATGACGAAGAACAAGCTATCCAAGCTATCGTTGACGCTCTTCGCGCTCAAAAAGTTATCGAATAATAACTGAAAAAACTTTGACACAGTTCATAAAGCCCTGATTTCAGGGCTTTTTTAATCGAATTTTTTCTTTGGAAGGATTCTCTGTTTTTCTCTTATGAAAATTGTCATTCTTGCTTAATTTACTCTTCTTTAGACAATTTTGGAATAAAGCAAAGATAGCGGAAGCCCTTCCAGAAAGGTGATATAATTTTGTCGACTATGGAGGGTTTTATTTATGTCGATTGTAGACGAGCGCTACGAAAAGTGGGTTAATAGCCCCAATCTTGATTCAAGATATACCGAAACACTGGAGACCATGACTCCAGAAGAAAAAAATGATGCATTTTATACCACTATCAAATTTGGTACAGCCGGCATGAGAGGTTTACTCGGCCCTGGTACCAATCGTATTAACATTCATACCATTCGCAAAGCAACCCAAGGTTTTGCTGATTACATCAAAGAAAATGGACCTAAAGCCTGCGAAGAAGGAATTGCCATTTCTTATGATAACCGTCATATGTCCAAAGAACTTGCTTTTGATTGCGCAGACTTATTGGCTAAAAACGGTATTAAAGCATATGTTTTCGAAAGCCTTCGTCCAACCCCCGAACTAAGCTTTGCAGTTCGTCATCTTGGATGCTTTGGCGGCATCATGATTACCGCAAGCCATAATCCAAAACAATATAATGGCTACAAACTATACGATTCAAAAGGATGCCAACTCATTCCTAGCTTAGCAGAACAAGTAATTGAAAAAGTCAATGCGATTGATGACGAATTGGCTATCTCTTCCGAAATTCCTGATGATGTTCGTGAAGAACTCGTAACTGTTATTGGGGAAGATGTAGATCGTCCTTACTATGAAGCGGTAAAGAGCATTCAGCTTAATCCAGATATCGAAAAAGATATCAGCATCGTATTCTCTCCTGAACACGGCACAGCTAACGTTCCTGTACGCACTATTTATGAAGAAACAGGCTATGATTGCATTCCCGTTTTAGAACAATGCACACCTGATCCCGATTTCTCCAATACCCCCACTCCTAACCCAGAACAATCTGGCGCTTACGAATTGGCTTTAGAGTATGCTAAGAAAAACGATGCGGACATCATCTTAGTATGTGACCCTGATGCCGACCGCATGGGCGTTGGTGTAAAACACAATGGTGAATACGTAGTCATGACGGGTAACCAATCTGGTGCGGTTTTATTAGAGTACATCTTAGATCAAATGGAAAAGAAAGGCATTATGCCTGAAAATCCAGTGATGTTTAATACCGTGGTTACCTCTGATTTAGGAGAAAAAGTAGCGGAATCCCATGGAGTCGAAACCGAAAAAACACTCACTGGTTTCAAATTCATTGGAGAAAAAGTAGCAAAATACGAACAAAATCATCAGAAAAACTATGTATTTGGATATGAAGAATCCTATGGTTCTTTGATTAAACCTTTCGTTCGTGATAAAGACGCTCCACAAGCTTGCTTAATGCTTGCTGAAGCAGCTGCTTACTACAAAGATCAAGGCAAAGACTTAGTGGATGTTTTAGAAGATCTCTATGCTAAGCATGGCACTTATGAAGAAAGCCAAGTAGCCGTAGAACTTGAAGGGGAAGCGGGAGCTAAGAGAATTCAAAAAATCTTAACCGATCTTCGTGAAGATGAACTCAAAGAAATCGCAGGCGTTCCTGTAGTTCGCTTTGAAGACTTTGATGAAGCCATTATTAAAGAAAATGGGGAAACAAAACCTCTCGAAGGCTTTGTAAAATCCGATGTTTTGAAATACTTCTTAGAAGATGGTAGCTGGATTGCTGTTCGTCCTTCCGGAACAGAACCAAAATGCAAATTCTACTATTGCGTTCGTGGCACTGATCATGCTGACGCAAAAGAAAAGACTGCTATTTACCAAAAAGCGATGTCTGAAATCACAGGCGTTTAATTTCATTTTAGGCAGGATGGATTTCTCCATCTTGCCTTTTTTTGAAAAAAAGCTCTTGTCTTTTAAGAATCTAATGGTCAAACCTTAAAAGAAAACGCTTTTTTGGTTAAAATGAGTGCAAAAAATATTAAAAAATTTGTTGACTTCTTTCCTCATTATTTGTAAGCTATGAGAGCTTTGTGAAAATAGAAATATTTTGCACAAGCTTATAACCATTTCATGCAATCCTCTTTTTCTTTTGTAGACGATTTAGGCTAAAAAATCGTCTTTGAAGGAGCCCAGTCAAATCCATAATTGTTAGGTGTGAATCAAAACTAGAAGGATTAGAAGAAAATTAAGCAAATTTATAAATTAAGGTTTAGCCTTAAATTTTACTCGATTTCAGCCTAACCCCTTTATTTTGGCTTCCAAAAGAAAAATGGTTGCGTCTATTTTGAAATGGATAAATTCGTGCCCAATTTAAGTTGAAGATTAAGAAAGCCTTGGGATTAAATCATAATATCTCCAAAAATCGTAGGGCCTTATCTCCTTAAAAAGGACACATTAAATCTTGATGTAGGAAGACCTTAGGTCTTCCTTTTTTTATAAATTTCTTGACAAATCTTTTCAAAAGATTTATAAA
>CAYMGC010000009.1:0-28406 GCA_964389885.1 uncultured Erysipelotrichaceae bacterium
TTTGAACTCTCGCACCAGTTTCCCGATCTACACCCTTAGCAGGGGCGCCTCTTCAACCACTTGAGTACTTCTCCAAGGATGTCGGCCTTTGCTGACCGCTCATTTATACTAACATCACCTTGTATCCTAAGCAAGTCCTTTTTGAAAAAATTTAAATTTTTTCGTTTACGACTGCCCCCTTTGTCCTATACAAGAAATATGAAGATTAAACAATGCAATCCTGACCAACGTCCTCGCGAAAAAGCTTGGCGCTTTGGCATGAAAACGCTCAGTGATCAAGAAATTGTCTGTCTATTACTCGGTACAGGAACAAAGACAAGAGATGTAACTCAAATTGCGAGTGACTTATTGAAAGAAAGCGAAAATCTTTCGCGCCTCGCTAACTTGAGCCTTAAGGAGCTTACCGCTTTATCGGGCATTGGTCAAGCCAAAGCGTTACAAATTCAAGCGGCCTTTGAACTCACGCGGCGAGCCTTAAAGGCCAAAACGTATGCTTTGCCCATTCGGACAAGCCAAGATGTAGTCGAATGGCTTCAAGCCGAATACGGTTGCCAACCTCAAGAACACTTTGTCGTTCTCTTTCTGGATGTAAAAAATGGTCTCATTTGCCATAAAACCCTTTTCATCGGCACCAGCCACCAATCGCTCGTGGACCCCAAAGAAATTTTTCGTGAAGCCTATTTGGTCAATGCCAACCAAGTTCTCTTTGTTCACAATCATCCTTCCAATGATCCGATTCCTTCTTTAGCCGATATTGAATTAACGCAAGCTCTTGAAGAGATCGCTAAGGTGTGTCAAATTCCCATTATGGATCATGTAATTGTCGGTCGCAGTAGCGCTTTTAGCTTTCGAGATCATGGCTTATTGGAATAAGTCAGGTCTTTTTTTAGACTGATATAATAAAAAGCACCGTTAAGAGACTTAGAAAAGAGAGTTGTATGCGGAAATTGTCTCAAACTCAAAAGATTTTAGTTTTGCTCATTAGCTTTTTTTGCTTACTTGGTTGCCTAATGCTCTCCTTGCGACAAAACACTCTTTCCAATTTGGGGTATAGCGCTTGGACGTATTTAAAATACGGCTTGTTTGAAGCTCCTATGGTGTCCATTACTCATGCGCTCGATGACTTTTCCAGTCTATGGCAAGCCTATCAAGACAATGTGTATTTAAATGAACAGCTGGCCAATCAGCGCTCCTATCAAACGTTGTATGCGCAAGAACACAATCGCAACATCGAACTTCAAGGGTTATTGGAACTCAAAAACTCATTGCCAGATTCCACCCAAGTCAGTTGCCAAGTCCTCAGTCGACCGGGGCAATCGTGGAATCAAAGTGTCGTTGTTTCAGCCGGCTCGGCCTCCCATGTGCAACGAGGGATGATGGTCGTCTCAGCCCAAGGGGTCATCGGTATTGTCAGCGAAGTGCAAACCAATACCTCTACGGTGGCTCTTTTAACCGGCAATGACTTGCCCAATGACTTTGCGATTCAAATTTCACTCGATGATGGTTCGACGGTAGAAGGGGTCTTTCAAGGTTACGACGCCAATTTAAATTGTTATCGGATTCGGCTGTTTGATCATGAAGCCACGGTGCTTCCTGGCCAAACGGTCGCGACGAGTGGAAAAGGTGGGGCGTATGCGTCTGGATTAATGGTTGGAACTGTAAAGGAAACCATTATGAATGATGATGCGGTGGTATCGACTGTATATGTAAGTCCGGTAGAAGACATCACAGGCTTTACCTATGTGACGATTTTCTCAGAAGGGACCCCCGCCCCAAATTAAAGGGGGAAAGTTATGAAAAAAAAGTTTGGCGTATTGTTTGGCTTTTTTTGTTTGGGAATGTTGGACGCCATTTTTGCTTATGCCTTTCCTATCGATTTTACCTATAGACGACTTTCGGTGGTTTGGCATTTTTATCTCACTGGTCTTTTTGTTTATGTACGCGATAAACCTTGGCTGACGCGCTTGCTGATTGGAATGTTGTCAGGATTTGTCTTTGATGCCTTCTTTTCCTCTTCCTTTCCCATTTGTTTTGGTCTCTTTGGCTTTTTGGCTTGGCTTTCCGGCTTTTGGCGTACTCCTCTTCCCTCTAAGCGCCGTCAAGCCACCATTTACATGGGATTGCTTTTTTTAGCCGACTTTTTACCCTATCTTTTTCAGCGCCTCATTGGGCAAAGCAATGTTTCGCTTTGGCTATGGCTATATCGTATGGAGCTTTTGACCCTATTATTTGGCAGCTTGATTTGTATTGCCCTGATTCATATGGATTTAATCATGGATCGTTTTTATGCTTTTCAAGCTCGGGTCAATCAACCGAAGGTAAAAAAACAAACCTAGACTCCTGGGCTTTTACGTGCTTTTTAGCACGTTTTTTTATTTTGATTTCTAAAATTTTTGTTCCACATGACTTTTAAGGTAGGAAAAAGGGAAAAGCCAAAAAGGATTTTAAAATGGATGAAAAGTAAGTTTTTGAGTTTATGTAATGGAATTTTTTCGCTATGCTAAAATAACTTGATTCTGATGGCAAGCCTAAATTGCCAAACTCGATTTGACCAAGCCACAATCCTTTTAGGATTTGTGGAAGAAAGTAAGGAAAGTCAGTGGAGAAGGACTCAGAAAGGAAGGTTCGGGTTTTCCTGGCAAATATGTCTCTCCAACCCGAAACGGAATGAAAAAATTGTTGCTTGTAGATGGAAACTCTGTGCTCTTTAGAGCCTATTTTTCGACCATTTACACCAATCGAATGTCTACTTCAGGCGGCATTCCCACCAATGCGGTGTTTGGATTCATCACCATGCTTCAAAAAAGCATTGAGCTTTCTGATCCCGATGCGATTTTAGTAGCCTGGGATGCGGGAAAAAAGACGTTTCGTCATGACAAGTTTGAAGCCTATAAAGGAACAAGACCTCCTTTGGATGACGAGTTGCTCGTACAAATGCCCATTGTGCGTGAATATTTAGACGCTGCAGGGATTTCCTATTATGAGCAAGCCGGCTATGAGGCGGATGACATCATTGGCACTGTCGCCAAATCGTGCGAGGGGGATTGGGAAACAACCATTTTGACAAGTGACAAAGATTTATTGCAACTCGTGGATCCGACAACGCGGGTGATTTTAATGAAACGTGGGTTACAAGACGTGGATATTATGGATGAACAGGCGGTAGAAGAGCGCTATGGTCTCAAACCGATCCAAATCATCGATTTAAAGGGCTTAATGGGGGATCCTTCCGATAACATTCCCGGTGTCAAACACATTGGGGAAAAAACCGCTTTAACGCTGCTTCATAAATACGGCTCGATTGATAATATTTATGCCCATATCGAAGACATCAGTGGAAAGCGTAAACAATATTTGTTGGAAGGAAAAGACTCGGCTTACTTGTCCCAAGAACTCGCTACGATCTTTAAGGAAATGGAGTTGCCCTTTGACTTGGAATCGCTTGCCTATCACCAAAATATTCAAGAAGCGGCTTCCTTTTATCATAAATACGAAATGAAATCCTTATTGGAAAAGCTTGGCCAAAAGCGGCCCATTCCTGGCGATGCACCCATTTCCTTAGTGGAAGTGGATCACTTTGATGGGGCTAAAAACAGTGGCCTGCTCCTTTTACCGCTTTGTACGCGCGAACCCTTTTTAGATCAAACCCTATTTGGCTTTTTATACAACGTAAAGGAAGAAGTGCATTACTTGCCCGTGGAAAAAGCCAAACAGGATGAAGCCTTCTTGGATCTTTTAAAGACGGATTCCACCTTACAAGCTTGGTCCATCAAAAATATGCTTCATTTATTGGATCGCTATGGCTTTCCTTTACCCAATTTTGCTCAGGACATTCACCTTGCGCTTTTTTTATTGCATTCCCAAGCGACAAGCACCCAAGATCAAGTGCGAGCCGCCAATATCATTTTGCCAACCTCTTTGCATGACTTATCTTTGAAAAAATTTGGGGGCTTTACCCAAGAGCGCGCTTTACCGGTCTATGCCAAATGGTGCCAAGGACTCAAAGGGTTGATGGAAAATGAACTGTTGCCCCAACTCGAAGCGGAAAACTTAATGGATTTGTATGAAACCATCGAGTTGCCTTTAACCCGTATTTTGTATCAAATGGAGCGAGAAGGCATTTCCATCTCCGCCGAAATTCTTCGTGAAATTGGTAAAGACTATCAAGAGCGAATGGATGAAATTGCCAAGTCTGTATATGCCTATGCCGGACATGAATTTAACATCGGTTCGCCTAAGCAACTTGGTCAAGTTCTCTTTGATGAAATGCAACTCACAAGTGGAGGGCGCAAGCGCTCTACCGCCGCCGAAGTGCTGCAAAAAATGGTGGGAACGCATCCCATTGTGGAAGACATTTTAGAGTATCGGAAATACTCTAAGCTTGTGAGTACCTATATTGAAGGCTTGATGCGTTACATCAAAGATGGCCACATCTATACCACATTCAATCAAACAGTCACCACCACGGGTCGTTTATCCTCTTCCGATCCAAATTTACAAAATATTTCGGTTAAAACGGATGAAGGCAAACAAATCCGCAAAGCCTTTGTGGCTCCAGAAGGATATTGCTTTTTATCGGCAGACTATTCCCAAATTGAATTGCGTTTGTTGGCTCATATGGCCAATGAAGAGTACATGATTCAAGCTTTCCAAGAGGATGAAGACATTCATAATCGTACGGCGTCCATTATCTTTGGGGTTCCAGAAAATGAGGTTACGGAACAAGAACGACGAGTAGCCAAAACCGTCAACTTTGCGATCATTTATGGTCAGACCGAATTTGGCTTGTCGCAGGAATTAGGCATTTCCCGTCTACAAGCACGGCAATTTATTTCGGCCTATTTAGCCAGCTATCCCAATATTCATCGCTATATGAATCAGCTCATCGCCTTTTGCGAGGAGCATGGCTATGTGGAAACGCTCTTGCATCGTCGTCGAGCGATTCCAGAAATCAAAGACAAAAACTATATGACCCGCGAATTTGGCAAACGCGCCGCCATGAATGCGCCCATTCAAGGCAGTGCGGCTGATTTGATCAAAATTGCGATGGTCAAAATGGATGAAGCTTTAAAAGAAAAAAATTTGCGCAGTAAAATGCTGTTACAAATTCATGATGAATTGATCTTCTTGGTGCCAAATGACGAAAAAGAGGAAATGGAAGCCCTCATTGTGGATGTGATGAGCCATGCCATGACTCTAAATGTGCCTTTAAAGGCTAGCGTGGGCGCGGGTCAATCGTGGTATGAGGCCAAATAATGCCAGAAGGACCAGAAGTAGAAAACGTCATCCGTTGGCTACGAAAAGAAATTCAAGATCAAGCCATCCGCAAAGTCTCCATCTTGTATCCAAAATTGCTTCAAAATGAAAGCGTGGAGAGCTTTGAAACCAAACTTGTGGGGGAACACTTTCGCAGTTTTAAACGCTTAGGCAAATACCTAATTTTTGAACTGGACCATTACGATCTGATCGGCCATTTGCGCATGGAAGGAAAATTTTTGCTCATTCCAGATGAAACAACGCTGAACGATCTTGATGAAAAGATTGTCCGTCACATTCATGCTCGTTTTTGGTTGGAGGATGGTCGAATTTTGGTGTACCAAGATGTTCGCAAATTTGGACGTTTGGCTTTGTATTCCAAAATTGAGGATTGGTGGACCCTTCCTAGTTTTCTGCATGTCGGAAAAGATGTGTTAGATCCCACTTTAACGGCTCAAGAGTTATACCAAAAGGGGAGTCGCAAAAAGCGCAATATCAAAGCCTTTTTATTGGATCAATCGATTTTAGCCGGTATTGGTAATATTTATGCCGATGAAATTCTTTTTGAAAGCCAAATTTCACCCCACACCTTGACTTGTGATTTGACTTTGGCCCAATATGAACGTCTTCTCAACGCCGCGCGGCACATTTTGCAAGAAGCGATGGCGTATGGAGGGACGACGATTCGCACCTTTTCGTATGGTGGACATTCTGGAGGCTATCAAAACAAATTGCGCATCCATGAGCAAAAAGAATGTCCCATTTGTCATACGCCCCTGAAACGCGAAGTCGTCGCGGGACGTGGCACGTGGGCCTGTCCCAAGTGTCAACCTTTGCCTAAAAAATAGCTTTCAAGCTCTAGAAGGGAGAGAGGGATGTTGTCTCGTAATAAGATGTTGAACCCTTCAAAACCGTTTGTCCTTGGCATCACCGGATCGATGGGATCGGGAAAAAGCACCGTAACCCAAAATTTGGCGACGCGTATTCCCACCATTGATTGCGATACCATCAATGCCAAATTGCTCGAACCAGGCCAAGAGGGATACTGCGCTTTGCAAAAAGCGGGCCTTCTCTTTGTACAAGAGGATGGTCAAATCGATCGGCAAGCGATGGCCAATGCGATGTTTGAAAATCCCGACGCTCGCCAACAAATGGAAGCCATTTTGCATCCTTTAATTTTGCAAAAAATGGACGAGTGGATTCAAAAACAAGAGGGTCTTTGTGCGGTGGAAGTCCCACTGCTTTTTGAACTGGGCTTAGAGGATCATTTCGATGCCATTTGGACGGTGATCTGTTCTCAACCCATCGCCTTAGAGCGCTTAGAACAAAGTCGTCATATTTCCAAACAAGAAGCATTGCGTCGCTTGGCTTTGCAATATCCACCCGAAAAAAAAGCGGAAAAATCCGATGCCATCTTATTCAATGACACCGATTTATCCGCCTTAGAGGCGCAAATTGATGCGTTGTTTAAAATTTTGAAAGAGGGAATGGAATCATGAGTCTTTCTATTGATGCTTCCCTCAATATCCCTGCCAATTGGACGACGTTTTTAACCATTCTCTATCGCCCTTTGATCGGGGAGCAAGCCTGTACGCTTTATACGTTGCTCTATGGTTTAGCCAATAGCCATACAAAAGTCGAGATGGAGGATATCGATGCGCTGATGTTGATCAGCCCTAGTTTAGTCATTCAAGCGCGCGAGCGTTTGGAAGAGTACGATTTGTTAAACAGTTATGCCAATAATGAAGGCCAAATTGTTTTGCTCGAACTTTGTCCCCCTTTAAATGCGGACGCCTTTATGAAGCATCCCATTTACCGTCGCTTGCTTGGTCAAAAGGTAGGAGTAGAAGGGATGGAGCGCATTAAGCGATTATTAGAACCTAAGAAGAAGCGCTTAAAAAACATCAGTAAAGCGCTCTCTTTAGAGAGTGAGGCGGAGTATAGCGAAGCCTCTTTACCCATCCCCTTGAATTGGCATGACCCAGAACAATATGATTTTGATTGGGAGATCTTTTTTCACAACATGCATCGTACGATTCCTCAGCGCTTACGCACCCGCCAAAATATGAGTTATATTGCCTATTTGGCCAACTTATATGGTCTAGGGGAAATTCCGATGCGACATATTGTGGTACGCCATATGTCGGACGATAAGACGTCCATTGATTTTGATAACGTGGTGGAGGATTTGAAAAAATCCAATCAAATTCAAGAGGCGGATCCCAACAATTTCAGTCAATCTCCTGTGGCCTTCTTAAAAGCCAATCAGCCCAAACAAGCCCAAGTATTGCCCAAAGAAAAAGCTGTTTTGGCTAAATTATCGCAAACTTGGCAATTTTCCAATGAGCTGATCAATACCTTAGTGGACTATTCCATGAAGCAATGCCAAGGGCAATTTATTGATCGCTACATTTTAACAGTAGCCAACAATATGGCGCGGATGAACATTCAAACTCGTGAAGAAGCCTTAGCGTATTTTGAAAACAATCACATGTCGAAGGTCTCTTCCAAAAAATATGGCAAATCTCTTGGCCCAGAGGAAGTCGTGGTACCAAGTTGGTATGATACCGCAAGTCAAGAACTGGCCAGTGATGAGGACATTGAAGAACTCATGCGCCTTGGTCAACAAATTTTACAAACTCAACAAGCTTCCCAACAGGAATCTTTAGATGGACCAAGCTTTTTAAAAGATGATCCCTCCGCTTCTTGTTGGTCGGCTTATTCTGATTTAAATTAAGGTCAAGATAATGAGCGCTTTGGTTTCTCCTTTTGGTTAAGCCAGGCGCTTTTTTCTCACGAAAGGAGTACGGATGGAACGCATTCAAATGCCTAAAGACTCCAAAGAGGTCCAATTGCGCCGCAAAAAACAATGGCAAGAAGCCGCCCAAGAACTGGCCAAACAAAAAGTCGTCGCAACCTTTTTGAAAAAGCACCATAGGGATCTTTCTTTGGTTGAAGACAATTTGGCGTTGTTCAATCGCGAAGTAGAGCGAAGCAAAAAGTGTAACCCTTGTCAAGGTTTGGCCTTTTGTACGATGGATTTAAAAGGAATGCCGCTTGAACTTTACTTTACCGAAGAAGGCTTTTTAGATGAACGGCGTACTCTTTGTCCTTATGCTTTGAGTCGCTATCAAAAAATTAAACACAAAGCCAACTTTTTAATGTCCCATTTGAAAGAGGCGGATTATGAAGTGACCATTGAAAAGATTTTGCACTCCGCCCGCTTACAGCCAAAAGTGTATGTGAAGGCGTGCAATCAAGCCTTTCAAATGTGTCAAGCCAAACAAGGCGGCTTGTTATTTTATGGAGAACCTGGAACGGGAAAATCCACTTTAATGATGGCCATCGCCAATGCCCAAGCGATGCAAAATCGCAAAGTGTCTTTTGTCAAAGTTCCTTTGCTTCTCAGTCAGCTCAAGGAAAACATATCCGATCCAGAATATCGTTCGATTGTCCTCTCTAAGCTTTATAAGGCGGATGTGTTGTTTTTAGACGATTTTGGCAGTGAAATGAGTACGCCTTGGAGTCGAGATGAAGTGTTGTTTCCTTTGTTGGATGAACGCTTAATGCGGGGGAAACAAACGTTTTTTGCGAGCAATTTAAATCTCGAGGAGCTTTACAAACGCTATGCCTTAGATACTTCGGCTTTAAATGGTTCTGCGGCGCGCCGTTTAATAGATCGAGTGGGCACTTTAGCTAAACCAGTTGAAGTCTGTGGTCGTTCTCGGCGAATCTCGTGGTCTTCTTAAAAAAACGAAAAAAGGGGATACCATTTTATTTGGATATCCCTTTTTTTCATTAAAAATTATATTTTATCTTTTACAAATGGAGTCAAAAAAGCAAACTTTTATCAAAATCAGCATTTTAAGCGAAAAAACCATCATTATTTTTTGCGAGTTCACCTTTTTAAGAATTTCAACTATTTTGGCTTTCTCTTTGGTTTAAAAAGAGAGGGGCTAATGCCATTGTGTTAAGAAAAACCTCTGTTGTCTCTATAAAAATTTGGGGATCCAACGTCGATTTTTCTTAACACAATGGCATTAGGATGAAGACTGATTTACTTTACCACAAACTTCGAAAAACGGGCCGTTCACCCATTGGCCTTTGGCTTTCTTGGCGAATTTGAAAATCTTTTTCTTTACTTTTAGACAAAAAAAAGGGAAAGAGGTCGTCTTTCCCTTTGAGAACACAAAATTTTAAGCTTTGCCAGCGGAGCCAAGGAAGTTTGTTACGTAATCTTCAACCAAGTTTTGGATTGCATCCGTGCCAGGTTTGAGTAATTTTCTTGGATCCCAACCTTTGTTGGTGAGGTCTTTGCCTTCTTCTACATATTTACGAGTGGCTTCCGCAAATACGAGTTGGCATTCGGTGTTGATGTTTACTTTGGAAACACCAAGAACGATTGCTTCTTTAACCATAGGTTGTGGAATACCAGAACCGCCATGAAGAACGAGTGGTTTACCATCTGTAATTTTTTGGATTTCGCCAAGAACTTCGAAGTTCAAGCCTTTCCAATCAGCAGGATATTTACCATGAATGTTACCGATACCAGCTGCAAGGAAGTCTACACCAAGATCAGCGATTTCTTTGCATTCGTTTGGATCAGCTACTTCACCAGCGGAAACAACGCCGTCTTCTTCGCCGCCGATGCCGCCAACTTCGCATTCAATGGAAATGCCTTTGGAATGAGCAAGTTCGATGAGTTCTTTGGATTTTTCGATGTTTTCTTCGATTGGATAGTGAGAACCGTCGAACATAACGGAAGTGAATCCAGCTTCGATGGCTTCTTTAACGCCTTTGTAAGAACCATGGTCAAGGTGAATGGCTACTGGTACAGTAATGTTGTAGAAAGCCATAATATTTTTAACCATGTCAACAGCGTTTTTGTAACCGCACATATATTTGGCAGCCCCTTCGGAAACGCCGAGCATAACAGGGGATTGTTTGGCTTCGCAGCCAAGAAGAATGGCTTTGATCCATTCCATATTGTTGATGTTGAAGGCACCAATTGCGTAATGGCCTTCGTGGGCTTTGTTGATCATTTCAGTTGCAGATACTAACATGACTCAATGATCCTCCTTGATTAACAAATTTAGTTTAGCTTAAATCAACAAAAATTTAAACTAGAAACCTCTAATCCGCTTGGCTCTTTTTTCCTTTGAGTATCGTACTCTAATCGCTTACATGTTTTTGATATGGACTTCAAAATTTGCATAATTTTGAAGTCTAGGAGTAGGCCCTCTTGAAAGGTGTATTTTCTCTATTGTTTAGGAATTCTTTGACTAACCTTCTAAAATTAGGCAAAATGAGATGATCATCCTTTTTTTTAAAATTTTGAATTTAAAATAAGGATGAGCTAGCATTGCTTTTTGATATCCTTATTTGCTCTGTTTGCTCTTATTTTATAACCGTATTCTCGCTTCTAGGAGGAACTCTTTTATTTTAGAAGCGTTCATTTTACAGGTCTTTTGGCTCTACCGCACCTAGAAAGGAGGGGTCGGCTTTGAAGACGTTGCAGTCTTAGCCGACTTAGAATGAAGCCTAATTATAAACGAAAAGAAAAGCGTCCTATCGATCGTCGACTCCATGCGTTTGCCACTGGTAAATTGCTCCCCTTAAGTGCGGTGAGCGATCCGCTCTATGCCACCAAAATGTATGGCGAAGGTGTCGCGATTGTGCCTGAGGAAGACCTTGTAGTTGCGCCTTGCAATGCAACCGTCAACATGGTTTCTTACACCATGCATTGTGTTGGTTTAGAAAACGATCAGGGAGATATGATTTTAATTCACGCTGGAATCAATAATCCACCTTTTCGGCAGCGTGGTTTTGAAAGTCTGGTCACGGAAGGAATGAAAGTCCGCGCAGGCTCTCCTTTAATTCGTTTTGATCGCAAATATTTAGAAAGCCAAAATGCCGACTTGACCACTTGTCTTGTGATCACCAATTTGGAACATTTGGATGATTATCGAGTACTCGAAGGGGATCAAGTTTTAGCCGGCCGTACGCCCATTATGGAGCGTAAGGCGATAGTGGGAAAACAATAAAATCATTTTTTGTTTTTCTTTTGGAAATTGAAAAATTTCCTCAATCTACATCCTTTTTTTAAGGATGAGAAGAAAGGAGATCTTGGAAATTATGGAAGAAGTCATTAAAATTCGAGGGAAAAAGCCCCTCAATGGTTCTGTACGGATTTCAGGAAGCAAAAATTCCACAGTGGCTTTGATTCCAGCAGCCATTTTAGGATCCGAACCTGTCACCATTGATGGCGTTCCTCAAATTTCGGATGTCGATGCATTGATCGAATTGCTTCAGGAACTTGGTGTCGATGTGTCTTGGTCGGATGAAAATACCCGTGAAACATTGATTATTGATCCGCAAGGAATGGAAAACCGCCCACTTTTTTCTCCAGCCGTTCAAAAATTGCGTGCCTCTTATTACTTTATGGGCGCTTTACTCGGAAAATATGGTAGAGTCCAAATTAAAAATCCAGGAGGATGTTATCTTGGCCCCCGTCCTATTGACTTGCATCTTAAAGGATTTGAAGCGCTTGGGGCTAAAAAATCGACCCCTGGCGATTACACCATTTTAGAAGCACCAGAGGATGGATTAAAGGGAACTCGCATTTTCTTAGACTTGCCCTCGGTGGGTGCTACTATCAACATCATGATGGCTGCGGTCTTTGCCCAAGGACGAACCATTATTGAAAATGCCGCTTTAGAACCCGAAATCATTGATATTGCCACCATGCTCAATAAAATGGGAGCCCATATTTTAGGAATGGGTACGGGAACTCTTACTATTGATGGGGTCACTTCTTTAAAGGGATGCAATCATGAAATCATTCCCGATCGCATTGAAGCGGCGACCTATATGTTAATTGGAGCAGCCGCTGGAGAAGACATCTGGATTCATAATGTTATTCCTAAGCACTTAGAAGCCATTACCTATAAGCTTGAAGCGCTCGGCATCAATGTGGATACAACCTCTGATTCCATTCATATTTATAACAACGATCATTCAAAAGCGTTAACCCCAACCGATATTACCACCAAAGCGTATCCAGGGTTTGCTACGGATGTTCAACAACCCTTTACGCCATTGCTCACTCGGGCTAATGGGAAATCCAAAGTCAAAGAAAGCATTTATGTGGAACGTTTTAAGCATTGTCCTGAACTCAATAAAATGGGGGCCAATATTAAATTGGAAGACTCTACCGCCTACATTTATGGACCCACCCCCCTGCATGGTGCGGTGGTTACCGCTACGGATTTGCGTTGTGGGGCTGGCTTAGTGGTCGCTGCTTTAATGGCTGAGGGCGAAACGGAGATTCATGAAATCAAGCACATCGATCGCGGATATGACAATCTTGATGGAAAACTCAAAGCCCTTGGAGCCGATATTCGACGTGAGATTATTTCCTAATTTTTTAACCAGTTTGTTTAAACAAGCTGGTTTTTGATTTTTGTAAGCTTATGAAGCAAACTCGATCGGTTAAAATAAAGTGGCTTTTCTTTAGTCCATTTCTCGCTACAATAAAACGATAGATGTTTTCCGATTTACAAAAAGGAGTTTTTTATGATTAAAGTTGCCATTTTGGAACATGAACGAGAAACCAAAGAAATCGCCTTTGTCTTAGCCAATTATTTTTCCACCATTGACTGGACCTTTCGCCATTTCTATAAGGCTTCCGAATTGGTCAAAGCTATGAAAGAGGAGACCTATCAAATCTTCTTTTTTGACGAAGTGTTTCAAACCCCGCGCTTTGAAAGTGTGTTTGTACACGATAACCCTTCCTCTTTAATCATTTATTTGTGCCAAGATCCTAAAGCCAAAGCCGCTCAAGAAACAAGACATCGGGTTCTATATATTAATAAATCGACTTTACGCCAAGAACTCAGTCGCATCGAAAGTGAATTAAAAGCGCAAGCCAATCAACAAGAGTGCTATTCGCTGATCTATCAAGGCGTTCGTATCGATATTCCCATTGAAGACATTTACTATTTGGAAAAAATCGGAAAGAATGTCCATTTCTATACGCGCAAGGGGGAATTTTTTCGACGCTTAAGCTTAACCGAATTGGATGATCTCTTTAGCAAATATGGATTTTTACGCGTTCACATCTCGTATTTGGTCAATGCCAAGTATTTGACGGGCATTTATAAAGATGAAGTGGAACTCAACCATAAGCTACGGGTTCCTTTGTCTCGTTCCCAAAAGCGAAAACTTGGCTTAAAAGTGCGTCATGATGGTTCTGAAGAGACCTCTTCTAGCTCTGTCACTGAGCAAGAAAAAAAGGAATCCCTCAATATCCAATAAAAAAAGTCCAAGGTTTGGACTTTTTTTTCGTTACGCTTCAATGGGTTGGCCACTGAGTTCTTCTAAACGGGCAATGCATCCCTTTTGAATTTGTTGAAAGGCGGTTTCGAAATCTTGGGTGTACCAAGGATCATCAATAACTTCGTTTTCCAATAACATTTTGATTTTTCTTTGGGGATCTTTCGGTAAGAGGCGTTGAATTAAGCGAAAATTGGAAGGATCCATCAAATAGATTTCATCAAAATCCGTATAATCCCTTTTTCGTACTTGACGGGCGCGATGTTCATGGATGGGAATGTGTTTTTCTTGGAGTTTTAAGCGGGCTAAAGGATAGATGGAATGGCCGATTTCTTCCTTTGACACCGCTGCACTATCGGTTTCAAAGCGATCACTTAGCCCATTTTTTTCGATTAAATTTTGCATGATCCATTGAGCCATTACTGAGCGGCAAATGTTGCCATGACACACGAATAAAATACGATTCATGGGTGCCCCCTTTTCGTTTTTATTTTATCCTACCTTTTTTATCAAGAAGCGAACAGGAAGAAAAAAGAAAGGGATCTCCCTTTTTGGCTTTTCCTTATCGGTTTTGTCAGAAGGAAAGTGAAAAAATTTGGAGATTTTCATTCTGGGTGGAGATTCCCACTTTAATTCCATGTAAGATAAGCGTGAATACTCTTTTAAAAGTTTAATCTTGGAGGAAATTAACATTCATCATGCTAATGGATAAAACAGGAAGGAAGGAGCGGATTTTCCTCCCATGACGGCACGGGTATCCAATCCGCTATTACGATGAAATTACTAGCCACTGATTACGATGGAACGCTTGATTTTGGCGGAAACGTTTTACAATCCGATATAGATGCTATTAAAGCTTGGCGCGAGGCTGGCCACAAATTTGCCATTGTTACCGGCCGTTCAAAAGCGTCTGTAACCGAAAAACTTGATCAATTTGATATTCCTGTCGACTATTACATCACCAATAATGGGGGGATGGTATTTGATCATAAAGGAAATGTACTGTATTCCTCGTCCTTAGATATGCTTACAGCCATTGATTTAATGTTTGCCACCCATGAATTACCTGAGGTCGCCTCCTATACGGTAAATGATGGTTTAAATCGACACAAAGTAACGGTTCATCCCAATTTACCCGATCACCATTATGCCCATTTACAAGACGATTGGAGCGAAGAACAAATTATGGATCTTGGTCGTTTTGCTCAAATTGTCTTTTCGTGTTCGACTCCTGAAGCAGCCTACGCTTTAGCCGAAAAGGTAAACCAATATTTTGGCAACAGCGTATCCGCTTATCCCAATAATTTCGTAGTCGACATCGTCCCCAAAGGTATTTCTAAAGCCACCGGACTTGATTTTGTGCAAGCCTATTGTGAAAGCGATGATGATCAAACCTTCTGTATGGGGGATTCCCATAACGATATTCCGATGCTTGAGGCTTTTGAAAACAGCGCCGCGATTGCCTTAGCGCCAAGTGAAGTGAAGATCGCTGCAACCTACGAATTTCCCAGTGTAGAAAGTTTTGTGGAGTTTGCTCTTGATCAATAAAAGACTTTATCTCTTCGCGTTTGGAAAGAAAGAAGGATTTTAATGAGCTGGAACTGGTCCGATCTCGAATTGATTGTACGGCTGATTTTAGACATCATCGTGCTTTGGTCTTTGTTTTATGCGGGGATTCGCATTGTCCGCAACAACACCCGCACCATCCAAATCGTAAAGGGAATTTTAACCCTTTTGATGTTTAAGATGTTTGCCGACTTGTTACATTTAAAAACGGTCAGTTCGATGCTGGAATTCGTTTTAAGCTGGGGAATGATTGTGGTATTGATTATTTTGCAACCGGAAATTCGTTCTATGTTGGAAAAAATGGGAAAAACCAACTCGTCTTACGTCCCGGATTTGCCAGCGGATCGGATGAATAAATTAATCAATGAACTGGTAAAAGCGGTAAGCGACATGTCCAAAACCAAAACGGGAGCCTTGATTTCCCTTGAAATGGGACAATCGTTAGAGGATTATGCCAAAACCGGAATTTCGATGGATTCCGACGTGACAAGTGAGCTTCTAGAAACTATTTTCCAATATGGAACCCCGATGCATGATGGGGCTGTGATCATTCAAGGGGATAAATTGGAATGCGCTGGCGCTTACTTTCCCTCTACCGCCAAGGATTTACCCACCAAATATGGCGCAAGGCATCGTGCCGCGGTGGGGATTTCGGAGGTCAGCGATTCGATTACCCTCATTGTGTCTGAAGAAACGGGAAATATTTCGGTCGCTCAAAAAGGAGTCCTCACACAATACACTCCCGAAAGTTTGGAACGCTATTTGAAAAGCCGCTTAGTGGTAGAAGATCAACATCGCTCTGGATCGAAAATTCAGCCCATGATCGATACCGCTAAGACCTTTTCAAGCAACTTCTCCAATTCGTTAGGACGCAATAAAAAAGAACAACCCACTGAAAAGAAGGACGATCGCGTCAAACCGCTGTCTGTGGTCAACTTATTGGAAACTCCAACGAGTGAGGAGCAAGCCAAGAAATCATCTCCCCAAAAGGAGGAAAATCACCATGGACAATAAGGAACCAAGTTGGTTTCAAAAATGGTATAACAAATGCGCCCAAGTGCTTGGGCGCTTTGCCAATCGCGTCTCCAAGCTTTTTGACCGGGTCATTTACAACGATAAAGCGACCTTTATCGCTTCAGGTGTGGTAGCGATTGCCCTTTGTCTTTCCACCAATTATCAGGATTTATCCTTTCGCTTGTTTAATACGGGGGCGGTAACCCTCAATTTGGCTGCCGTTCCCGTAGAAATATTGGTGGATGAAAACACCTATGAAGTGTCTGGCGTTCCCAATACCGCCGATATTACAGTCGAAGGGGATACGGCGGATATTCAATTGGTGCGCACCCAAAATCGGGCTGGCGTAACGGCGGATTTGCGCAATCTCGGTGAGGGAACCAGTACGGTGGCTTTGGATGCCTCTGGTTTACCGACGGGTCTAACCGTTCGCGTTACGCCAGCGACGGTGCAAGTGACACTCGCCAAAAAGTATTCCAAGACGTTTTTCATCACGCCTGATTTAATTGTTGGAACTGGACAATCGATTAACGCTTACAATAAACCGACCTTATCCTTACGCTCGGTAACCGTGCGGGCCACACGTGATAAACTAAATACCATTCGAGCGGTACGGGCGATTGTGGACACTTCAGGTCATGATGGTGGCTTTACCGCCGAAGTTCCTTTAGTCGCCTATGATAGTTCTGGCCATCAAGTGATCGTCACCTTGACTCCTTCAACGGTGCAAGCGACAGTTACTATGGCCAATGAAACCAGCAGTGAACCCAAATCCGTCTCGACCACTCCACAAGATTTAATTACCTTTTCGAGTGAAGAATCGAGTGAAGCGGTTCAAGGCCCTCAACAATCTTAAGTTGTTTACATTTTTATCTCTGCATTTAAAAAAGTGACGTAGTTGCTCAGCAGAGATTTTTTTAAAGCTCTTTTTAGCCTTTTAAGGTGAGATAGAAAGAAGGATTTCAATGGGAAAATATTTTGGAACCGATGGAGTAAGAGGTCGAGCCAATGAACAATTGACGCTTGACATGGCCGTACGCATTGGCCAATGGCTTGGCTGGTATTATTCCCAACATAAAGCCCATGCTAAAATTTTGATTGGTCGGGATACCCGCCTTTCTGGGTCGATGTTTGAATTAGGACTCGCTGCGGGGGCTGTGAGTACTGGAGCCGATGTGTATTTATTAGGCGTTTGTCCAACCCCGGCGGTTTCGTATTTGGTAAGTCAAGAAGACTTCGATTGCGGGATTATGGTCTCCGCTTCTCACAATCCCTTTTATGACAATGGAATCAAAATTTTCAACCATGAAGGCATTAAGATGGAAGAAGAAATCTTGTTGCAAATTGAGGATTATATGGATGGTCTAACCACCGTTCCCTTTGCGACAGGAGAAAAAGTAGGCGAATACTTTGATTGGGCCAATGGTTTGGAACTATACATTTCTTGGTTGAAAAAGACCGTTCCAGTGGATTTATCGGGAATGCATATTGCGGTGGATTTAGCCAATGGTTCGGCTTGTTCCACAGCCGTTGAAACCCTAGATGCCCTTGGCGCTACGGTGGATGCCATCAATGCGACTCCTAATGGCGTGAATATCAATTTGCGCTCTGGCTCGACCCATCCAGAAGGGTTGCAACGCTATGTCGTAGAAAACCAATGCGACATTGGCTTAGCCTTTGATGGGGATGCCGATCGATTAATTGCCGTCAATCGCAATGGGGCTTTAGTCGATGGGGATTATATGCTCTATATTCTCGGTCGCTTTTACAAGCAAAAAGGGATGTTGAAAAACAACACTGTGGTCACCACCGTTATGGCCAACCTTGGTTTATACAAAGGATTGGAACGCAGCCAAATCGATTACATCCAAACTCCCGTGGGCGATAAATACGTTTTGGAAGAAATGATGAAAAATGGTTATCTCGTAGGAGGAGAACAATCCGGTCACATCATTTTCTTAGACGCTGAAGTTACTGGCGATGGCCTGTTTACCGCCTTAAAGCTTTTGCAGGCCATTCAAGAAACCCAAAGCGATATTCCCCTCTTATCCCGTGGCCTTTATATTTATCCCCAACTTTTGGAAAATGTCCCCGTAGTGGACAAAGAAGTGGTCTTACAAGATGAAGACATCGCTCAAAAGATTCAAGAAGTGGCCGATTATTTAGGAAATGAAGGACGTATTCTGGTGCGTCCGAGTGGAACCGAACCTTTAATTCGTGTCATGGTAGAAGCTGCCACCGATCAATTGTGTGCCGATTGTGTCCATATGGTAACGGACTTAATTGTTCAAAAGGGATACGCCCAATAACCTCTTTGGTTAGGTCTTAAATTAAAAATGGTTGGGATTCAAATCCCAGCCATTCTTTCAATTTAAGGTAAAATTTTTTTGAACCTGATATCAAAACGATCCCCACATTTTTCTAAAAGAAGCCTTATCTCTTTGTCCTTGAAAGCCAAGGTTTAGAAAGGAGGAACAGGATTTTATTCCTGTAGATCTATGAAACGAATCATTAACATTGTTGAAGACGAAAAGGATATCAACAATCTCGTCGCCCAATACTTACGCAAGGAAGGCTATGAGGTCAATTCTTACTACACCTATGAACAAGCCAATGCCCATACCGCTGATGATGTGCATTTATGGATTTTAGACATTATGTTGGATGATAAGTCGGGATTTGATTTATTGGAAGAAATTCGCCTGTCCAATTCCGATACACCAATCATCTTCATGTCCGCTCGAGATAAAGAATTTGATCGCATTATTGGCTTGGAAAAGGGATGTGATGACTACATCACCAAGCCTTTTTCACCCAAAGAACTCGTCTTACGCGTCAACAATCTCATCAAACGAGCCTATCGCGATACCAACAATCGCATTTCCATTGATGGCTATGAACTCGATGAAGAGCAACGAAAAGTGTACTCTGAAAAAGAAGAAATTGAACTCACTACGAAGGAGTTTGATCTGTTGATGATGTTTATTAAAAACAAAGGAGTCGCTTTTTCGCGGGATAAAATTTTAGAAAATGTCTGGGATGAAAATTATTTTGGAAGCGATCGCGTAGTGGATGATACGTTACGTCGCTTGCGCAAAAAACTACCCAAACTTAATATTCACACGATTTATGGTTATGGATATCGCTTAGGATAGGATTTTTTGATGATCAAGAAAATCCAAGAATCCTTTCGTAAGCTTACCCTTACCCAACAAGTCATTTCTTTGATCTTGTTGATGGTGGTGTTCTTGTTGCTTTTTTTCGCGTTTTTCCTCTCCGATAGCATCAGCCATACCATTTCGAGCCAAATTTACGACATGTTGGAAGCGCGCCAACAACCCATTGTCAAAATTTTAAGTTTGGATAAGGACACCAAAAAAGAAGACTTGGAATTATGGTCCTATATTTCTTCCAATGCCAATACCTCATCGCTTTTGGTCACCAAAGAGGAGGTGGAAATTTTTTCCACTCCAACTGAAACGCGATCCCAAGTTTTTGTGGAACGACTCGTTCATGAAGCCCGAGAGCTTTTAATGGACAATATTCCTTTTCTTGAAACCACGATGATGGACAATGGAAAGCTTTATTATTGCCGCTTTATCAAGGCTGCAAACCAAAATGATCCCTGTATGGTTGTCTCCTTTATGGATGATAGCTATGCCCAAAAAATTCGCACCACCTTGATGGATTCGACTATATACGTGACGGTTTTAGTCTTTTTGTTGCTGTTGCTCATTTTCTTGTTGTGGGTGTTTTCCATCATTCGTCCCCTTAATCAAATTAAGACGTATATCTCTCAGATTAAAGAGGGCAAGGATGTCGATTTGTACATCAATCGTGAAGATGAAATTGGTGAGGTGGCTCAAGAATTACGCACTTTAACAGCAGAATTGGCCAAACAGGAAAAAGCCAAGGAAGAAATGATCCATAATATTTCGCATGATTTGAAAACCCCCATTGCCACCATTAAATCGTATTCGGAATCCATCAAAGATGGCATTTATCCGTATGGCGATTTGGAAAGCAGTGTGGATGTGATCTTAGACAATGCCAATCGCTTGGAGCAAAAAGTGCATTCCCTTTTGTATATGAACCGAGTGGAATATCTCGTCTCTTCCGATGCCGAAGGGGTCACAACCAATATGAAAGATGTGGTTGAAGAAGTCGTACTCAATGCCAAAGTCATCCGTCCCGAAATCGAACTCATTACCGACGTAGAAGAGGTATATTTCGATGGACTGTTTGAATCGTGGCGAGTATGTGTGGAAAACATTTTGCAAAATGCTTTTCGGTATGCCAAAAGCTACATCAAAATTGAAGTGCATGAAGATGAATTGCGCATCAGCAACGATGGAGCCAAAATGCCTGAAGATCGAATTGAATCGCTTTTTAAGCCTTATATCAAAGGAGAAGGCGGGAAATTTGGCTTAGGTCTTTCGATTGTCTCCAAAGTCGTCCAAGCCAATCATTACAAAGTGAAGGGCTTAAATACCGAAGATGGAGTTTGCTTTCGCATTTATCGAGATGCCGTTAAAAAGCCCAATACCAGTCTCTTTAAAAATGGAGGCTTAAATGTGGGGCATTGGAAATCGATTGGAAAAAACAACGAAGAAAATAAAACTTCTGAGGACACCCATTTTTTACGGCATAAGCAAACCAAAGAGCCAGAGAAAAAAACGGATTTAAGTAAAGATAAAAGCGAAGAAAACGATTTGTCTTCGCAGGATCCAAAACCCCAAGACCAAACGTCCTCCAAAGCAAGACGTCGAAGAAAATCTGTCAAATTAAATGAACTCGAGACAAAACGGGAAACGGAAGATCAGCAAACGACCAAAAAGTTTTCTGTGGAAGACTTAGCCGATGCAATTTGGCAAGAAAATAAAAAGCAACAAGTGCAAGAGCAAAAGAGTTCGGATTCAACGTAATGTTTGTCCTGGAAACCGTGTGTTTCCAGGATTTTTCTTTTCTTCCTTTAAAGCGGCTTATTTGTTTATAATATGTGAACAAATTTATTTATCTTTCCATTCTTTAAACGATTCTCTTTTTAAGAAAAAATTTTTCAATCATTAAAAATTAATTAAAATAAAATGGGTAAAAAATGTTTTAATTATAGAAAAAATAATCTTTTTAATCACTAAATTCTAGCGCAATTCGTCTTGAAAAAATTCTTTCATTTTTTAAAATAGAGAACTTATCATATTATTGTTAATAAATTATTAATAATTTGATTACCTTTTTTATCGTTTTTGCTTGTCAAAGGATGTACGTATGTGATAGACTATTTCTCGTTGCCAATTGGCTTTGATCAGAAAAACGATCAAAGTATAAGGCAAAAGAAGACAGACATCTTTTGAGACATAAAGGATGCTCTGCAAAGAAAGAAATCATTCCAACCTTAAAAAAAGGCTGGAATTTTTGGAGGCCAATATGAAATTTCAAAATAAAGTATTGAGTGCTACTCTTGGGTTGTGCTTTCTTTTGGCGCAAGGCTCCTTTGTTGTATCTGCAAAAGAAGCTGTTGCTTCCACAAGTACTACCCAAAGTAGTCTTTTAAATATTCCTGTTGTTTTTAAAGAAAACATTCAAACCGATTCCTTAGATTTAATTCATGGCGAAACGGAAATTGAAAAATATAGTCAAGGAACCTTAGTGGGATACAATCTTGATGGAACAGTTGAAGTCAAAGTTTCCGATCAAATGTTGTATGTAGAACCCACCTCTCTTGCCATTTCGGAAGAAGAAAAAGAAAAACTTCGCATCCAACAAGAACGCGAAGCGGAAGAAAAAAACATTCGAGAAGATGCGCAAGCTAAAATTGCGGCGGATCAAAAAGTCGCTGCCAATACCAAAGGGGATGCGGTAACGATTGATGAATTAGGTGAGGGCGAAGAAGTTGAACTTCAAGTCGAAACAACCTACGAATGGGATGGTCCGGTTTTAACCCGCTCAGCTGGTGTGAACCAAGGTCCCTCTGGAAAAGAAACGTACTACAACTTACCCATGCAAGGTGTAATTTCCATTATGCGTTCCATTGGCAATAACGATGAGTATTGGGTGCGCGAAGATGGAGTGAAGATGTTAGGCGATTATGTCATGGTCGCAGCTCATCTTCCCACTCGTCCACGAGGCTCTTTAATTCCAACTTCCCTTGGAATGGGCATCGTTTGCGATACAGGTACATTCGCTCTTTCGAACCATACCCAATTGGATATTGCCGTCGCGTGGTAAAAAGAAAGCTTCAGATCCTTTTTTCGGTCTGAAGCTTTTTTTGTTGGTAAAAACTTTGCTAAGCGCTCAATTTTTCTTGCTCAATAGGGAAAGAAGAGTAGGTAATGGGATTAGGAATCCAAGTATCTTTAGAAGTTTGAACGGTTTTGACATCAAACCAGTCTTCAAGATCACGAGCCACTAGCGTTTCAATGTAATGGGATAAGCGTTGACGACTTTTTGTATCGGTTTTGCGAAGCTCTCTTTCTGTTTCCGGATCAAACTGGATTTGGATCATGAAACACCTCGGCGAAAAGATTCGATTTCGCCGACACTCCTTTCTGTTCACCTTTTTCTTCCCCGAAAAGATCGGGTTAAGGTACGATAAGAACCAAAAATAATAGCATGACTTGGCGTATTTAAAATACTTATTTTATTAACCAAATTTATTTTAATGGATTTTAGGCAGAAAAACCTTATAAATTTGATAGAAACTCAAAATGATGAAAACGCTTTTTATATTTTCTAGAAAAAAAAGGTGGTATCCATTCTTAGAAATCCCTTAAAGTACTTTTTCTATCGCCTTTTTTTAAAGATATAAAGGCATGATAAAGAGTAATATTTTTAATGAAATGAAACAATTTGAAATTGTTTCAAAAAAAAGATTTCTTGTCATACCAAGAAATCTTGAAAGCCTAGAGCTGTTTTTCTTTAGAAGGATTGGTTATAGAATGCGAAGCAGTCATTTGAGGGGCTTCAAGTTCCTTTGGAACGCTCCTTTCCAAGCTTTGGGTTGGCTCTTGTAAACGATTGGGCCGCAAGTTCAACCAAGCCATCAAAAGCCCCATAATAAGAGCAGGGATATAAGAAAGCCACGTAAATTGAAATAACATCCATAGGCAATACACAAGAGGAATAATGGCAGCCGCCACTTTTACCCCTTTTTTCAAAATCAATGCCAAAGCGCCACAGCCAAGCGCAACGATTCCTGCAATAGGCGCATAGAGAATATAGGTTGCACATACGACGGCAACTCCTTTTCCGCCTTCAAAGTGATGCCAAAAGGGAAAGCAATGGCCAAGCATGACTCCAAATCCCGTATACAAGGCAATCACATGGCCCCAACTTGAAAACAAATATTCACAAAGAACAATGGCCACTACAGTTTTTAAAATATCACCAATTAAAACCAGGGCCCCTGCCCCTTTCCCCATCACTTTAATCGTGTTGGTCATTCCAGGATTGCCCGAGCCATGATCAAAGGGATTTTTCTTTTTAAAGTAGCCTAGGATGGCGGCTGGAAGAATGTTGCCAAAGGCATAGCCAATGAGCAAAGAATAGACTAAATCCATAGGATTGGTTGAAATCATAATTCAATTTTAAGACGCATGACTTAATCATACGTTGCCCTTCTCCTTTCTACAAAAGAACCTTTATAATTAACACTTTTCAATTTTAGGCAATTTTCTACTAGAAGAAAGGATTCCTTTCAAAAAATAATCGCTCTTTTGCCAAACCTAAAAAAAAGCTTGTGATCCGTCTTGGAACGAACAAGCTTTTTTGGTTTAGTGCTTTGGAAGCTCAATTTCGATGGTTTTTTCAAGAGAATCATCGAGATCTTGAGAATTTTCTAGAGGTTGAGCAGACGTTTTTTCTGGGGCCTTTTCTTGAGGGGAAGGTTCACTAGAAGTGGACACAACTTCTTCGTTTTTGGTGGCAAAAGATTTGACAAAGGGATTGAGTGGTTCATCTTCCATTGTTTCTAACAAATCCACTTGGGTATCGTAAATAATCTCATCCATCGTCAAAGAGGGTTTTGAAGCCTCTAGAGGCTCTTCTTTGGTTTCAATTTTTTGGGGTTCAGGTTGGGGCTTTTTTCGTCTAGAAAAGGAAGAACCGCCTTTGGTTAATCCAAAGAACCAACAACATCCGGCAAATAAAGCAAAGGTAATGAGGTAGCCAGCACTCACATCGCTTAAAAAGTGGGCTCCTACCACCATGCGACTAAACATCGTAAACCAACTCATGACCAACGCAAGGCCCATAACAAGATTTTCATTGCCTTTTTGTGTATAGACAGGAATCAAGGCCCATAAAAATAGACACGTTACCGATTGCGAATGGCCAGAAGGAAAGGAGCGGAAAAAGTCGTGTTCTTGCTCATACAAAGCGGCGAACTGGGTTTTAAGCGAGCGATCGATTGAATACCATGGCATAAAGGGAACTTCTCCACCCGTTTCGGCGATCACAAAGTAGCGTGGACGCACCCACAATCGTTTAGCCACTTGAACAATGACTAAAGATCCCAAGCAAACGATCAATAAGATCCAAATGCATTGAATTTTATCTTTTCTTGACGTATTTCGCATTAAAGCGTAATACACCAAAGCCGGTAACGTGCTCAAAAGCAACCCAATGACCCAAGCCATTTTCCAATCCAGGGCCATTTCATCTACAAAGGAGTCTCCCATATAGACAGGGCCAATTAACAATAAAAAGAAGCCGAGAACCCAACCTGGAATGGAGTTGCTCGTTCCATTTAAAACATCAATGACCAAAAATCCCGCGGCTCCAATGCACCAAAAAATAGGCGCAGGGGTGGCGGCGGCTAAAAATTGGGCCCAAAACGCATCGGGGTGATACAACATCTGATCCAAGGGCAAATCCACAAACGTACCAAGAATCAGTCCCAAAAGGCCTAATGCGAGGCAGGCCAAAAGCCACGCATTGGAGATTCGAATTTTTCTTTGTATTTCCATGGGGTTATTTTACCAAAATTTTCACAAATTTAGCCCCTCCCCTTTTGAGAAAGCAAGAAGCTTTATGGACTGTAAGAAACAAAGATAATCCTTGATCTTTCTTTGGCGTTTTTTAAATTTTTTTTGGACTTTCAAAAACGATTAAAAGCGTAAAGAAAGCAGGTGAGTCCTTACTTTTTGGTCAAAAATTGAGGAATGGCTTTGATTTTTTAAGGATAAGCATCTTTTCTAAACGAGAAATCGTTTTGGAGTTTCTGGTTTTTCTCTTTTTTGGTAAAACAAAAAATGAACTTTTTTAGAAAAGAATTTTAAGGCTAAATTGAGTGAGCTTTGTAACACAATTCCCCAAAATTATCCACTACCATTTAGGTGGATTGAAAAAGGGGACGCCAATTAAAAAAGTTCAACTGCATTATCCTTTATATTCAATCAAAAAGGAAACAAGGGACCACGACCGTTTGGTTGTCCTGCTTACAGGCTTGGTGGTTTCTTTTAAGCTTGTAAGTTTCCTTGCCAAACGCTCTAGAAAGGGGAAAAAATATGGCAGCGTTGGCTCCATGGATTGCGATTGGCATCTTTTTATTGATGTTTATCCTGATCATTATGGATAAATGGCCCCATCATTACATTACGCTCGCCTGTGGGGCAGCTACGATTGTATTGGTGTTTGCGCTTTGCTTACAATCGTGGGATGCAATCGTTGAAACCTTAAATATTCAAAGTATTTTTACACCATCTTTTTGGCATGTCGCTTCCGAAAGTGCTGAATCTTCCTCAGGGATCAACTGGTCGACCATTATTTTTATTGCGGGAATGATGGTCATGGTCGAAGGAATGGCAGAAGCGGGCTTCTTTCAATGGCTTTGCTTAAAGCTTGCCAAGCTGGTTCATTACAAAGCCTCGGCGATCTTTGTGGTATTCACCATCATGTCTGCCGTGCTTTCGATGTTTATTGATTCGATTACCGTTATTTTGTTTTTAGCGGCGGTCACGGTAGAATTGGCTCGGATTTTGAAATTCAATCCGGTTCCCGTCATTTTATCGGAAATCTTCTGTGCCAACCTTGGCGGTTCGGCGACGATGTGTGGAGATCCACCAAACATTATTATTGGAACTTCACTCGGATTAACTTTTTTTGATTTTATTTTAAACACGGGTCTTATCGCCCTTATCTCTTTAGTGGCTGTCATGTTCTTCTTTTGGTTTTGTTTCCACAAGGAACTGCAAGAGGCGGATAAACAAGAAATCGATCCTAAAACGCTTCCTAAACCCGAAGAGGCCATTAAAAATCAAACCGCATTTATTGTATCCATTTTAATTTTCCTTTGTGCGGTGGTTTTACTCGTAAGCCATGCTGCGACTGGTTTAACCGTCGCGTTTATTGGTACGTTTATTGCGTTAGTGACCATTATTTGTAACTACAAAAAGGCTGGCGTGATTTTAAAGCGCGTAGACTACAAAACCTTACTTTTCTTCATTGGTTTATTTGTGGTCGTAGGTGGTCTAGAAAAAACGGGTGTTTTACAACAAATTGCCTATTTCATTGCAAAGGTATCTGGCGGTAATATTATTTTAGTCATTGTCATTATTTTGTGGATTTCTGCCTTAGCAAGTGCGTTTGTTGACAACATTCCTTTCTCGGCCACGATGATTCCTATCATTACAACGCTTGCTCAAACTCAAGGCATCAACATTCGGGTGTTGGCTTGGACGTTGAGCATTGGAACCGATATCGGGGGTTCCGCCACTCCAATTGGCGCGAGTGCTAACGTTGTTGGAACCGCGGTGGCCATGAAAAATGGCTACCCCATCGGCTGGAAAGAGTATTGCAAATACGCTGTACCAGCGACAATCTTGGTTCTTGCGATCTCCACGGCAGTGATTTTGATTCGTTATGTCTTAATGTAGCATTGTAACGGGAGGCCACAATGGAGAACCAATTGATCATTTCGATTGATCGTGAATTTGCCAGCGGAGGACGCGAAATTGCCGATATTTTGGGTAAACGCTTAAAATTACCCGTATACGAAAAAAATATTCTGGAAAATCTCGGTCTTCCCCGTCAAAAAGATGTCCAAGATCTCTACTATTGTGATGAATCTCCACGTTGGAAATTGACGAGCCGTACTGTACGCGGCTTAACCAATTCCAATGAAGCCGTTCTTGCGAGTTTAGAATTTGACTTTTTGCGTAACATGGCCGATGCAGGCGACTCCTTTATTATTCTGGGCCATTGTGCTGAAGAAGTACTCAAAGAATCCCCTAATATGGTGTCTTTCTTTATTTCAGCGGATGACTCCTTTAAACTGCCTCGCATTATGAAGGAACATGGAGTCAATCAAGAAGAAGCCAAAACCATGATGCGCGCTCATAACAAAAAGCGGAAAAACTACCACAACAGCTATTGCAACCTGAAATGGGGCGATTCGAGAAATTATGATATCTGCCTGCGTTCCGACATGCTTGGCTGCAAGCGATCCGCTGCGTTTTTGCTTGACTACATTGAAGAAAAGCATCCTGAGCTTTTTAATCATCACGTCAACAAATAGTCTTGTTTTTAAATCCTTCGTGTTTGAATTGGCAAGGAGATTAGAAAGTTAAATAGGTCGGTTAACCGGCCTTTTTGTTTTACAATCAGTCTAAAAGCGAAACGTTTTGCTTTAAGAATCATCCTAAATTGGATACAAGGAGAAACTTTATGGTGGAAGCTTCTGTTTATCTTCCTTTTGGAACCATTCAAAATTGTCGGGATTTAGCTGGTATGAAAACCGAAGCGGGCTTGGTGATTAAACCTGGTTGCTTACTGCGTTCCGCGGATTTAGCCCATGCGAGTGTACAAGACTTAATGACCTTGGAATACATGAACATTCAAGATGTCGTGGATTTGCGCACCGAAAGCGAAATTTTATTGCATCCCGATCGTCCCATTCCCAACGCTTCGCATTATCATGCAAGCGTTTATAACATTTCCGATATCGAAAAGACGATGGGAGGAACCGCAAAAACCCTATACGATGTCTTTGAAGACTCGATGGAGTTAGCCCGCGAAGTGTATCGTATTTGTGTCACCGATCCCGCTTCGATTTTGGCTTGGCGAAAGTTTTTTCAAGTCTTGTTGGCTGCTCCTGCTGGAACTCTTTTTCACTGCACCCAAGGAAAAGATCGTACTGGTATTGCGGCCGCTTTGTTAGAAACCGCATTAGGTGTCAATAAGGCGACGATTTTAGCCGATTTTTTACAAACCAATTTGTACACTCGTCCAGAAGCTAT
>CAYMGC010000010.1:0-28252 GCA_964389885.1 uncultured Erysipelotrichaceae bacterium
CCTTTTTGTTCATCCCATTCACGAAGCATACCGAGTTCATTGCCCATGAAGTTTAACTTTTTACCTGGATGTCCAAACATATAGGTATACAAAGCACGAGCTTGGGCAAATTTATCGTCGTAGCTTCCCCACATTTTATCAACGATTGTCGCTTTTCCATGAACAACTTCATCATGGCTTAAGGGCAAAATGAAATGTTCGGAATAGAAGTAAGCCATCGAGAAGGTAATGTCATTATGATGCCATTTACGATAAATGGGGTCGAGTTTAAGATACTTTAAGGTATCATTCATCCATCCAAGATCCCACTTGTAGTCAAATCCAAGACCACCATCGAGTGTGGACTTGCACACATTAGGGAAGTCGGTTGAATCTTCGGCGATTAACATGATCTTTCCTTGATATTCTTGGTTTAAGGTAAAGTTCATGCGCTTAATGAAATCGGTTGCGCCTTTGTTTTCCCCCATCATTTTGTTGCCTTTCCAGAAAATAGCATTGGAAATGGCATCCATCCGCAAACCATCAAAGTGGTATTCCTGTAACCAATAGTTGGCTGCAGACATTAAGAAAGAACGGACACTTTCTTTCCACAAGTCAAATTGGCTAGTTCCCCATTCGGAATCGGCATCTTCTCGTTTGGCATATTCATAAAGAGGAGTGCCATCAAAATAGGCCAATGCGTATTCGTCTTTTACAAAGTGAACGGGAACGAAGTCCATAATTACGCCAATACCCGCATCATGAAGACGGTTTACAAATTCCATCAATTCGACTGGACTTCCATAACGACTCGTTACGGAGAAGAAGCCAGAGACTTGATATCCCCAAGACCCATCAAAAGGATATTCGGAAAGAGGCATTACTTCGACATGAGAGAAATGGTATTTTTTGCAGTGGGCAATGAGTTCATCCACAATATCATTATAACGAACGAATAAACCTTCTTCTTTTTGTTCGGGTAGTCCTGGAACGTCTTCTACGCGCATATTTTTATCACGCCAGCTACCGATATGCATTTCGTAAATCGAAACAGGTTTATCAAATCCCTTGGTTCGACTTTCCATCCATTTTTGGTCAGTCCAACCATTAAAGGTCAAATCGGAAATGATAGAATCATGGTCTGGACGAAGTTTAGCGGAAAAAGCATAAGGGTCAATTTTATCAATAACACGTCCATTTTGTTGAACAACTTTATATTTATAAGCTTGACCAACTTTTGCCTCAGGAATGGTCGCAATCCAAACCCCTTCAAAATCCTTTTCCATGGGATTGGCTTGGCCATCCCAATTGTTGAAATCTCCTACGACGGAGACATGTTGTGCATTAGGGGCATAAAGTACAAAGGATACGCCTCCATCTTTTTCAGGATGGGCTCCGAAATATTCAAAGGCGTTGAGTTCACGGCCTTGGAAAAAAGCTGTGAGGTCCTTTTTTTGCATGATTGGTTTTCCTCCATCATGACAGGCACAAACTATATTGAGAACGAAAGTACGTTTTCCTTGCCTGCCTTTTGTATATCTTTCTTTATTTTATCCGAAAGTAGGCGAATGAAAAGGCTTAACACTTGTAAGCTTTTTACACTTTTTATTTATGTCCTGATGGATCGTTTCCATAAAAAAAATTTTCTTATTTTTAATTTTTGAGGTTGGTTGAAGTGCAGGAAGTTTCAAACTCACTTTCTTTTAAACGTGCTTCATAGACCGATAGGATAGCTTCAAGATCTTGATACGTTTGAATCTTAGAGAGTTGGTCTTTATATTCACGACTATAAGGCAATCCCTTTAAATACCAACTAGCAAGACCACGCATTTGAGATAAGGCTACTTTTTCATCTAAATCTTCACATAAATACTGGGCATGTTTACGGCACGCTTCAAAGCGCTCAGACAAAGAAAATTCATGGTGTTGTTGGGTAAAATAATCAGTACATTCTTGAATTAAGAAGGGATTTCCCACAATTCCTCGACCAATCATCACTCCATCACATCCTGTTTCTTCCATCATACGCACCATATCTTCCACACTTTTTACATCACCATTGCCAATGACGGGAATGGATACGGCTTCTTTCACTTTTTTAATCCAGCTCCAATCCGCCTGGCCTTCATACATTTGGGCCCGAGTGCGAGCATGCAAAGTAATGGCACTTACCCCGGCTTTTTCCATAGCTTTGGCCATTTCCACACAATTGATGGAGTTGGCATCAAAGCCTAGACGCATTTTGACTGTGACCGGTTTTTTTACGGCTTGGACAATGGAAGACACAATATCATAGGCATAATCGATGTCCTTTAAGAGATAGCTTCCTGCTTTGGCTTTAATGACTTTGTTAACCGGACAACCCATGTTGAAATCAATAATGTCACAATCGGTTTCTTCGTCTAAAATTTTAGCTGCGTTGAGTAAGGTTTCTTTATCGTGCCCAAAGATTTGAAACGATACAGGATGATCGTCAAGATCACACTCCAACATACGCCGGGTACGAAGAGAATCGTAAAATAAAGCTTTGTCTGAAACCATTTCATTGCATACTAAGCCTGCACCAAATTGTCGGGCAATTTTACGAAACGCTCTTGTGGAAATGCCAGCCATAGGAGCAATCACAAGAGGGGTTGGTAATTCAATTTCCCGAATCTTCAGTGACATGCGCTTCTAATTGTTCGCTTTCCTCTAAATTTTTATCGGTGCTTTCTAAAATGGCTTGAAGTTCTTCTTCATTAAAATGATAGACATTGTTGCAAAAATTACAGGTTACATCGGCTCCATGATCTTCTTCGATCATCAATTTTAATTGTTCAGGGGAAACGGTGTGTAAAAGGCCAGCTGTTTTTTCTTTTGAGCAGGTACAACGAAAAGCAATTGGGAGCGTTTCGAGAACTTCTGCATCATCAAAGAGATCTTTAGCCAATTCATCCAAAGAGGAATCGTCATAATCTGTAATAAGGGTAGACATGGGCTTTAAACCAGACAAAATGTGTTCACAAATGGAAATATCTGTATCCGTGGCTCCTGGCATCATTTGTAAAACCAAAGCTCCAGCAGCTTCTACTTTTCCTTGCGCATTGATTTTTACCCCTACACTGACGGCTGTCGGCGTTTGTTCGCTTAGGGTAAAGTAATAGGCAAAGTCTTGACCAATTTCACCATTTTGTAAGGTGACCGTTCCAGACCAATTTTCTTCCATGGATAAATCTTTCGTCACGGTAAGCGTACCAGGTAATCCAATTAAATCGGAAACGGCAATAGGACTTCCATCTTCACTGACCACATTGTTGGTCACAAATCCCCGAACATTTCCAGTGGGATAGGCATCCACTACAATCGATCCGAGTGGTCCTTCCCCTAAAATATTAATGGTGAGCATTTCCTTGTCGCTTTTCAGCATACTTCCCATGATAGAGGCAACCGATAATACTCGCCCAAGCGCATCCGTTGAGCTGTTAGACAATTCAAAGCGATCCATGGCTTCTTGAACGAGATCGGTTGTTCGATTGATGTAATAACGAACATTTCCAGCTAAAGCCATTGCTTTGACAAGTTGATCTTGCATGAAACACACTTCCTTTCCAAAAACACCTCAGTGTTTTCTACTTTTTATTATACAAATCCGATTGGTTAGAACCTTTCAAAGGGCTTAGCTTGCTTTTTGGATGATAGTCATAAGATTGAGAAAAGATTTCAATGAAATGGGCGCTTGAAAGCCCTTCGATTTCTTCGCACAATAAGAAAGAAGCGTAGAAAGGAATTTATTATGAAACATCCCAATAAACCAGCCAGTCAAATGAGTCAGGAAGAATTGGCCTCCTACATTGATTATTCTGTTTTAAAACCAGAATTTACCCCAGAGGAAATCATTGCTTTGACCAAAGATGGTGTCAAACTTGGATGCGCCACCATTTGTATCAATCCCGGTTATATTGCTTTGTGCGAACCTTATGTTAAAGGCAGCAAAACAATGCTTTGTCCAGTTGTCGATTTTCCCTTTGGCACCAGTAGTACGTTAAGTCGTCTTCAACAAATTGAGCAAGCAAGTCAATCTGACCAAGTGCAGGAAGTAGATATTGTGGCTAACTTTGGAAAAATTCGCTCCCACTTGTATGAAGAGGTATTAGACGATTTAACAGCTTGTGCCAATACAGCGCATAAAGCGGGAAAAGAATTGAAAGTGATTTTAGAAACGGATGCTTTAAACGAAGATGAGATTTTAAAGATGGTAGAGATCTGCAAACAAGCGAATGTCGATTTTGTAAAAACGTCTACTGGTTTTTTAACTGGCCATGAAAGTCATGGAGCTACCCGCTCTTTAATCGCTAAGATGTTAGAAGCCGCTCAAGATGATATCAAAGTCAAAGGCTCAGGATGCATTCGTGATCGCCAACATTTCTTGGATTTGATCGACCTAGGAATTGATCGGATGGGGATAGGATATCGTTCTGTCCCTGTGGTTTTAGCTTTAGAAGATTAACGATTAACTTGCTTTTTCGATTCATTTTGGAGCCCTTTAAGAAACACTCTTTAAAATAAGAAAAGAGACTAGAGCGAAATCGGTTCTTACGCAATTTGTGTAAGAATCGCGGGATCGCTGTAGTCCCTTTTTTTAAGCATCAAAAAAGGCCTAGCTTTCACTAGGCCGAAATCTTAATCTTTTTTGGTGAGTTCTTGTAAAGCGTTATCCACTGAATCTGGATCAATGGGTTTGGTGGTGTTCTCTTCTTGAGCGTTTGGAGTTTCCTCTACTTCAGTGGGTAAAGCAGGAAGATCTTTTTCAAGAGCTACTTGAACCACTTCTTGGCTTTCCACTTCAATCACATTGGGATCCGTTAAGGTTCCATAGCGACGTAAATTGTTAATTTCTTCACTTGTTAGTGTTTCATGCTCAAATAAATTATGCGCAATTAAATCTAACAAATTTCGATTTTCTCTCAAGATTCGTTCACAGTTGGCATGGCAGGAATCCACGATTGCACGTACTTCACGATCGATTTCACTCGCAACTCCAGCCGAATAATCCGAGCCTTTTGTATAGTCACGCCCTAAGAAAACATTTCCTTCGGGATTGGCATATTGAATCGGTCCAAGAGAAGACATTCCATATACTCGAACCATATTTTTAGCAATCGAAGTGAGCTTTTCAATGTCATTGACAGCCCCCGCAGAAATTTCACCAAACACAAGTTCTTCCGCAGTACGTCCTCCAAGCAATCCTGTAATTTGCGCAATTAGTTCTGAACGACGATGGAAATATTTCTCTTCTTTTGGGGTCATTAAATTGTACCCACCGGCTTCTCCACGAGGAATAATGGTAACCTTTTGGACGATATCGGCATCTTTTAAGATTAAACCAATTACCGCATGGCCTGCTTCATGATAAGCGACTAGCCATTTGTCCTGTTCGGTGTATTTTTTAGATTTTTTAGCTGGTCCCATCATAACTCGATCAATCGCTTCATCGAGATCTTCTTGGGTAATCCGACTTTCCTGATTGCGCACGGCTAAAATAGCTCCTTCGTTTAAAACGTTGGCCAAATCCGCACCAGAAAATCCTGGAGTCCGTTGAGCAAGATTTTTTAAAGAAATGGTTGAAGCCAAATGTTTATTGCGCGCATGAACTTTTAAAATTTCTTCGCGTCCTTTGACATCCGGCAAGGAGACTGTGATATTGCGATCAAAACGACCCGAACGGCGTAAGGCTGGATCCAAAACGTCAGGACGGTTGGTAGCCGCAATGACGACGATTCCATTGTTGTCGCTCATTCCATCCATTTCGACCAACAATTGGTTGAGGGTTTGTTCTCGTTCATCGTTGCCACCACCCATACCGGCTCCACGTTGACGCCCTACTGCATCAATTTCATCAATAAATAAAATACAAGGAGCATTTTTTTGCGCGGTACGAAACATATCACGTACTCGGCTAGCACCAGTTCCGACAAACATTTCCACAAAGTCCGAACCAGAAATCGAAAAGAATGGAACATCCGCTTCTCCAGCGACGGCTTTAGCGAGTAAAGTTTTTCCGGTGCCAGGAGGCCCTACCATTAAAATGCCTTTAGGAATATGAGCGCCCATGTCCGTGAATTTTTTTGGATATTTTAAGTAGTCGATAATTTCCTTGACTTCTTCTTTTTCCTCTTCGCAACCCGCTACATCTTTAAAGCGAACTTTTACATTGGTCTCTACGCGCGCTTTGGATTTAGAAAATTCAAAGGCTTTGTTCGCTCCGGTAGCGCCACCCATTCGTGAAAAGGCTACATAAAATAAAACCCCAATTAATACGAAGGGAATAATTTGCCCAAGCAAGCTCATCCAAATTGTGCTTGCAGCGGGATCCACAATGGTAATGCTTCCTCCATCCTTTTCGAGAACACTAGTTAGCCACGTTACATTTTCTTCTGTGTTAGGAACCACAACACTATAGTTTTGGGTATGGCCATCAATCGTGTACTCACCCTCGGCTTTGATGATGTTTTCGGAAATATTCACGGAGGATTGGCGGAAAGTCGCAGTTTCGGAAATTTTTTGAAATTCCGTATAATTCATCCGTGTCGTTGTATTTTGAGTGGAAAACATAATCAAGGAAGCGAGAATGATAACAATGAATAAGGTTGGCAGATAATTCAGCCATTTTTTCATTCTGAAAATTCGGGTTGGAGATTCATGATTTAGAAACTAGATCATGATAAGGAAATCCCGAACCTTCCTTTCTATCTCTCCAAATTTTCCTTTTTCTAAACCTACAAAACATTGGTAAAACAAAAATGAAAAGATGAAAAATTTTTATTAAACCTTGGGGCTTCATGAAGGAGCCCTTTGGCTTGAAGCGACCAAAGGGCTCGCGCTTACTGCTCTTCGTTTTCGTAAATGCTCTTTTTTAAGATTCCAATATACGGTAAGTTGCGATAGCGTTGGTTATAATCCAAACCATAGCCCACTACAAATTCATCCGGGACTGGAAATCCTACATAATCCGCTTGGACATCTACGACCCGTCGAGCGGGTTTATCTAAGAGTGCGACAATTTTAACATCTTTGGCCCCTTTATGATAAAGAAGACGTTTCACTTCTCGAATCGTACGCCCCGTATCGATGATATCTTCTACAACCAAAACATGTTTTCCATTGGCCGAAAGATCCATATCTTTATCGATTTTCACATCGCCTACGGATTGAGTTCCCTGATAAGAGGAAACAGACATAAAGTCAATTTCAATGGGCTGTTTAAAGTATTTGATAAGCTCTGCCATAAAAGGAACACTTCCTTTTAATAAGCCTACAACTACCGGACGCACGTTGTTTTTTAAATAATCGTCTTCAATTTCTAAAGCGAGTTCTTCACAGCGTTGACCAATTTGCTCTTCGGTAAACAACACGTTTTGAATGTCGTCGCTAATGGTTTTTGCCATGTTTTCATCCTTTCTTTTTAAACACCAAGACTTTAAAAGCCTTGACAAGCGATAAGCACGTCTCTTTTTTGAAAGCAAGTGAGACACCTTTAGCTTGCACGTAATTGTATCACATGAAAGCGATCTTCTTCTAACTTTGTGTAATGCCCTTTATCCGCTCCAGCCAAAGTGGCAAAAATCACTTCGTGATTGGCTTCAATTACTGGGTATATAGGACGTAAAGCCGCCGGAATTTTTCGATCTCGTAAAAGACGAGCGATTTTTTTATGGCCAAAGACTAAAGCCAAGCGATCTTTGGCTTGAAAGGGACGAATAATAAGGGGAAAGTCCTCCTTGGTCACATAAAAGGCTTCAATATCTTTTCCCCTTTTAGAAAATCGAAAAAAGTCATTGCTCCACTCCATTTGACATAAAAATTGAAGTTGCTCGAGGCTAGCAATATATAAAGGAATGGGATTAGCCGGACTGATGATTAAGTGATTGTTAACCACTTGAAGATTCCAACTTTTCATTACAGGCATCCAGGAAGCAGGCGCATTTTGAGGGAAATGAAAAGGAGAAAGAAGACCCAACAATGGTTTGGTCAAAGTCTGTTTTTTTCCCGTAGCTAATTTTTGAAGGAGGTCTTCGAGTTCTTTGCGAGCACTATGTTGCTTCGTTGTATGGTAGATAAAAAAATCCAAAGCGAGCCAGCCGAAAGGAGAAGCTTGAATTTTGGAAAAATCATTGGTTTGCATTAACTCTTGAGCGACTTTTCTTTTTTGACGTAAAGTCCCATTGTCTTTTCGTATTTGTCGTAGCCAAGCCTGACGCAAAGCAGGGGAAGCGGAATCGATTTTTTGATGACGTAAGCGATTGCGTTCGTAGTCATCGGTTAAATTGCTTTCGTCAATGCCATAGGGAATATGGTGGTCTTGGCAAAACTGTTCAAAGTCTTTTTTAGTCCATCTTTCAAATTCTGGATTCAAAAATGGACGTACCAAAGTGAGGCCTTGATACATATTGCTCGCTTGTAACCCATAATAATTAGGTAAGCTATTACGCTGGCATTGCAACATCCAAGTTTCAATGGAGTCTTCAATATGATGGCCAAGCCAAATCTCAAAGGATCCATATATATGGGCGATATCTAAAAAGAATTCATAGCGCACCGCACGGGCCCAAGCTTGAAAGTTTCCTTCAACGCATTTTTTAGGGTAAAGAATCCAAAGGGGGCGATGATGCTTTTGGGCCCAATCGCGAACAATTTTTTCATCACGAAAGGCCGATTCTCGTTTTTGATAATTAACATGGGCAATTATATAAGGGATTTGGTAGCCTTCTAAGTGAGCCAACAAGGCCATGGAGTCTGGCCCACCGGAAACAGCAGCGATCACTACATATTCATTTTGCATGGCCCTATTGTAACAATCTCAAACTAAAAATGCGTTTTAAGAAGAAAAAGAAGGAAAGATGACCAAGAAATATCCTTTTGTTTTTTTAAGAAGTTCGAATCATCGCTTCGGTATCATCAAGTTACGAAAAATTTTCGGGTAGGAAGCGCTCGTTGCAAACGAAAAAATGCCCTTTTCTTGGAAGCAAGGGCATTTTAAAAAATAAACCATCTGACATTTATAATGTCACATGAAGCGATAAATTGATAAAAGACCTAAAAGGCCAAAGATTCGGTGCAAGAATCAATCGGAAAAAAAGGCGGTTGGTGTTGACTCAAGGCTTGCAGAATCCATGTTTCTGGATGATCAGGCACTTGAATTTGGGCTTGAAGAGTTGTACTCAAAACAGAAAACAAGCCATAACAATTCGCTAATCCTCCCGTTAAACGCACAGGATGCTTTAAAACTTCTTCTTGAAAGGTTGGGCTAAATTTATTTAAAAAAGCCTTCGCTTTGTTACTGGTTTCCTTTAAAACAGGTTTGATTAAGTTTTCCCAAATATCTGAAGCTCGAAATTTCAATTGAACATATTCGTTATGCTGGTTTAGTCCAGTTAAACAAAGCACTGGATCACGAGCTTCGCTCAGCGCCATGGAGGCTGCTTCTTTAAGAGCACACGCATCCTCAATGGAGATCAACACTTTACATACTCGAGCCACTTCATTGGAAATCGCCACATCAATCATATGGCCACCTTGAGGAATCGCTTGATAGGCTAAAACTTCATTGTGATTGCCTAAAATAAAATGCGTTAAACTGGCTCCGGCATGAATGTGTAAAAACGCTTGAGGAGTACTTGGCGCAAAGGCGGGAATCATGCGAACCTTAGAAATGCGATAAGGATGCAACAAGCGAGTCCATGTTTTTTCCTGTTCTACTTCAGGTTGTTGAAACGACAAAATGGATACATTGGGAGCCATTAAATAGCGGTCTGTGGGGGCTTGTAAAAAGAGAGATTGCAATAAAGGAGCTGGATCGGCTTTGATTTTTTCTTGATAAAAGGGATAGATCAAATGTTCATGCGTTCCCCAAGAGGCTTTTAAAGCGTCTTCTCCAATGACATTTGGCGTATGGCAAAGACGACAGGCCCGTACACTTAAGACTTGATGGGTTTTGGGATCGTATAATCGCAACGAATGAGTTCCGGGATCGATTAAATAGTTGTTTTCAAACATACTAAAATCCTAATCCTTGGCGAAGGGTGAGGGTCATAGCAGCTTCCGTACACAGCCAAGCTAGAGAAAAGGCCAAAAGAAACAACAGCATTTGCACTTTTTGGGGTTGACGGACTTTACAAAAGCGGGCAAAATCCACACAACTCAATCCATACAGAGATACTCCAAAAAAGACACAATATACCACCACATAAACAATCCAAGTGGTCATAGTTGTCCTAAATCTCCTTTCCAAACAAAGAGGTCTGGATTCTCTTTGAGCGTTTGATACGCATGATCCATGACTTCTTCATCCACACAAAATCCCATTAAACACGATCCACTTCCACTCATCATGACGCGTACTAAACCTGCATCCAACATCGTTTCTTTTAAAGCTTGTATGGCGGGCACGGTTTCAAAAGCCAAAGGTTCAAAAGCATTGATCATCGTTTGGTAAAGTAAACCTAAATCTTTTTTGCGTACTGCATCTTGTACAATATCAATATCTAAAGGAGTGCGAATGGTTTCATCTAAGCCTTTAAAGGCTTGTTTGGTGGAAATCCCTTCTTGACCTTTGACGAAAAGAACAGGAATTTGCCATGAGATGCCAAGATCCTCTACCTTTTCCCCTGCTCCTCTGACCCGTGTAAATCCTTCATGTAAACAACAAGGCACATCGGCACCGATTTGAAACCCTAGGGTTTCCAATTGAGCTAAGGATAAGCCTAGTGATTCCATGTCATTTAAAGCTAATAATAAAGCGGCCGCATCGGCCGATCCTCCCCCAAGGCCAGCTTGATCGGGAATGCCTTTAGACAAGGTAATTTTATAATGGCCTTTTAATCCATAGGTACGTAAAAGAGCTAGGGCTTTGGTTAAGGTGTTGTCTTTTGGCAAGTTTAAAGAGGCGCAATAAATTTCATCTTCTTGGCTAGATATGGATTCAATGGTCAAGGTATCGGCTAAATTGGCTCTAGCATTTACCATGTCCATCGTATGCATTCCATCTTGGCGTAAACCAAATACATCCAAAGCCAAATTGACTTTGGCAAAAGCCTTCACTTGGCGCTTCATACGTTTGGCTCCTCATCTGGGCCCGTCAATTCCTGATAGGCTGCATAAAGGGTTAAAAAATTTTGGACATCCATTTGTTGAGCTCGCGTGGCTGGAGCCAGATTGGCTTTTTCCAAAATGGCTAAAGCCAATTCTTTATCGTTAAGCCATGTTTGTAAATTGTTGAGCAATGTTTTACGGCGTTGGACAAAACAAGCTTTGACAAGATCAAAAAAGCTTGCCTCTTGTTGGGCTTTTAAAGGACGATCGGGTCGCATGACAAATTGCAATACAGTACTACCCACATTGGGAGAAGGCCAAAACACATTGCGATTGACCTCCATGATTTTTTTCATGGAACAGCGATATTGGGTAATGACCGAAAGGGCATTGTATTCTTTGGTGGCAGGCTTGGCCATAAAGCGATCGGCTACTTCCTTTTGCATCATGACCGTAATGGCCGCAATGGGTTGTGTGGCTTCAAAAAGTTTAAATAAAATCGGTGTCGTGATGTAATACGGTAAATTTGAAGCAAAATAAACTGGAATTCCTTCTTTGGCAAAAGGTTCTAACAACGTGTTGACATCCACTTCAAGGAAATCTTTTTCAATAATTTCCAAATGATCGCACCCAATTTCCGCTTGCAAAATCGGTTTAAAGCGTGGATCAATTTCAAAAGCGATCACTTTGCGCGCTTCTTCACATAAAAATTGGGTCAAAGCTCCAATTCCTGGGCCAATTTCAATGACTACACCATTAGGATTGGGAACAGCCGCTTTGGCAATTTTTTCTACTACCCCAGGTTCGACAATAAAGTTTTGGCCAAAGCTTTTTTTCGTTGAAGCGTTATAGCGCTCTTGAATGTCACGGGTACGTTTTTTAGTGGCAATGGGATTTTCAATCATCTTTTAGCACTTCCTTCACATCGTCTTGACGATATCCCGCTTGATTGAGACGTTTAAAACACGTTTTCGCGTTGCAATGGCCAAGATGCAAGGCTTCACAAACCAATTGGCGCTTTTTCGCGTTTCCAACTAAGCCTAGATCTAAAAATTCGGCCCAGGAAAGACTTTGATGCTTTTCATCATAAATTACAAGATGGCGTAGACTTTCTTCTAGGTCCTCTTTAGCGGCATGTTCCACGCCGACTTTTTTATCGGTTTTAGCCCGCTCGCGAGGAATGTAAGCATGGGCTACACCCGGAATATGGCGGGAAATGACACTGCGTATATGCTCTCCAGCGTGATCGGGATCGGTAAATACAATGACTCCTCGTTGTTGCTGAGCTTGAGCAATGCGCTCTAAAGTTTGCGCGGAGACATGATCTCCCCCTGTCTCGATGGTGTCGCAATCAAAATAACGATGCAACGTTTGGGTATCGCTACGCCCTTCGACGACAATAACTTGTTGAATATGCATTCCATTCTTCCTTCCCGAATTTTAGGGATTTATAAAATGAGCGTATCTTTCGCCAAAATGACTTTATCCCTTTCCAAAGTATACCACGCTCAAAATTTGCCTTTTCCTTTAACCTCAAGGATTGCTTTTCTCTTTCTAAGGAAAAGAGTAAAAACGAGTTTTTCTTTTTCAAAAAAATAAAACGAAAAAACAAGATCATTAAGGAGCCCATCGTTTATACTTTTTGGCCTCATGATCTTGTTTTTCTTAGAAAGGATTAGCATGAAAATTGAAAACAATACCATTTTAATTGCTCCAGGAGCGCTCCATCTGCCTTTATATGAAGAAATTTACAAACAAAAGGGCAGTTGTATGAATATTACGGTGCTTTCATTAGAAGCCTATTTAAATCGGCATCTTCAAAAACCAAAGCCTTCAACGGCGAGTGTTTTATATGAATATGAACGAGCCTTGAGTGATTTAAGTGTAACCAATACGTTTTACACTTCCCGCAAAGATTATGATTTTTTACGCGATTGTCATCGCTTTATGACCAATGTTCAACTTTATGACATTACAAAGTTTCCAAGCGAGACGGCTCGAGAGCGGGATTTATTGGAAGTCATTGAAAAGCTTTCTAGCATTGATTTATGGGTTAAAGAGGCGAAAACTTTACCCTTTGAAGATGCGAAGCGCGTACGAATTTTAACGACCCAACATGATCCTCTTTCTGCCTATTGGGTGCAATTGTTATTAAAGAAAGGGGCCAAGCCTTTAGGCAGTGAACACCATCGTCGTTTTTACTATTGGGCCACCTCGAATCCCCATAAAGAAATGGAAGTGTGTGCCGATGCGATTGTCAACAACCATTTACCCGCGGAATCGGTTTTAGTGGCTTTGTCCAATCCAGATGAAAAGTATGCTTTAGCCCAAGCCTTTGAATCCCGTAAGATTCCTTTTACTTTTTATAGCCAAGACAACAATTCTCCGGTCTTAGACAAATGGAAAGCGGCGCTTGAATATGTGGCCAAACCCGATGAAGCTCACTTGATGCATTTGTTAAAAGTGATGTTTCCAGCGACTGGATATGATTTGCGCCGTTATTTGGAGTTGTATCCGAATGGCCAAAGTGATTTACAAAACATCGCCTATGAAGAAAATTCCTTACTCGGTCCGAGCCAATTTGCTGCTTTACAAGTCCTTGAAGTCCAATGTACTCCTTGGAAAGAAAAACTAAACGAAATTCAAAATTGGGACATTCACTCCTTTGAGGACATTGGGCAATTGATCATGGATCAAATCCCTTCTCCAAGTGAAGACGATGTCCGAATTTTTCAAGGCGTTTTAGACAGCTGGAGTCAAATCCAAGGGTTTGTGCAAAAACGAGAGGATTTAAATCTTTTCATTCGCTCTCTGGATACCTTGCATCCTTCAGCGGCTTTGTCAGAGCTAAAAGGCGTTTTGGTGGCGGAGCGTGAGCAAATTAGCTGTTTGCATGATCATGTCTTTTGTATTGGCATGGATGCCAAAAGTTTTCCGGGATCCAGTCAAGATGCGGGTATTTTTGGCGAGGAGTATTTAGCCAAACTCGACTATCCAAGTCTTGAAACGCGAATGGAAAATAAACTTTTACAAGCCAAACAAGCTTTGATGGCGCCTAAAGACGTCTATTTTCTCTATGCTCAATCGGATTATGAAGGAAAAAGTCTAGAGAGCAGTCATGAACTCAACACTTGGCTAGAGGTCTTTCCAAAATTTAAGTCGGCGGCTCAAACCAGTATGAATTTAAAGCCTTCCTTTTCCATGCAATCGCTCAAATCCCAAGTTTTTTTTGAAGGAGAAGATCACACTTTGCAAACCAAATCCCGCCAACTTTCCAGTTATGAGGATTGTCCTCTTAAAAATTTATTGCATTATGGGTTGCATTTAAAAAAGCCGATCATTGCCAAAGATGTACTCATTTTACAACCCACCCTCATTTCCACCATCATGCGTCAAAGCCTTTCAAGCTATCAAAAGCCCTTTTATGAGCTTTCCTTAGCGCAAATTGAAGCGCTCGTTCAACACGACTTTTCCTTTGCAAGACGGGTAGTGCCTTCTAAAGCCAAAGACATTGAGGCCCTAGCTCGTTTGAGCAGTGAAGAACTCTTTTGGCTTTTTCAAAATCTCAAACCGATTTGTACCGAAATGGGCCTTACTCTTGTAGAAGGCGATTTTCAAATCAATTTAGAGGAAAAAATGGAAGGGTTGCCTATGCGCATTGCTGGCAGTTTAACCTCGGGATTACGCTCTCATGCCATTTTTAATGTTTATCCAAACCAAGAAGCGGAAGGCTTTAGCACCCTTCAACCTTTTGGAACCTTGGATTTTAGCCTCTACCCTAAAGCCACCACTCATCCTGCTTTTGCCCTAAGCTATGGTCGTGGAGCGGCTCAAGCGACTGCTTTTCCCGTGGCTTCAAGTCAAGCCAGCGCAAAGGGAACAGAGAGCTTTTTAAAGACTAGCTTTGTGGCGCACAATTTTGAAAAGCCTCGTCCTGGACTCATGGAATCTGTGGCTAAAGCCGTTCCAACCTATGAAAAGAAACAGGAAAAACTTTTAAGTGAAGCGAAGACCTATGCTCAAGGTATTGTAAAAAATGAATTTTATCCCCTTCATAAACCAAGTGCTTGTTTGCGTTGTGCTTATCGAGCGATTTGTCGTAATGCGGCTATGGAGAAAGGAGAATAAAAAATAATGGAATCAATTTGGCAAGAAAAGAGCGAAGATTCTTCTCTTTCTACTCCCTTAGAGGTGGATGGTTTGCCTTTGGAAAAAGAAAATGTGTCGCAAATTACCTTCTCAAAGGCCCAAAAACAAGTCATTCACTCACGAGGCAAAAATTTATTGGTATCGGCCTCAGCCGGAGCGGGTAAAACAGCCGTATTAGTAGAACGCTTATGTGAACTCGTCATCAAGGATCGGATTCCCATTTCGTCTATTTTGGCCATGACCTTTACCGAAGAAGCAGCCCGAGAAATGAAAAGTCGATTGAAACTGCGTCTAATGGAACAAGCGGGCGATCCTTGGATTGATTTACAAATTGGGCAATTGGAAACGGCAGCCATTAGTACGATTCATTCTTTTTGTTTAAGCATCGTACAGCGCTATTACTATTTGGCCGGCTTGAGTTATTCTGTCGTGAGCCATGTGGATACGGGATTAGCGGATGACCAAGCCTTAGAACAAGCTCACCAAAATGCGCTAGCCACCATGGATCCTTATAAGAGAGCCGCCCTTAGTTTATATTTAGCCGCTTATGGGCAAGGGGATAAAGAGTTACAAGCGACTATCTTAAAATTTTTAGATCTGGCCCGTTCCAAACCGGATTGGAAAGCTTGGATTCAATCTTGTAAAACGCCAAGCCCCAGGATCGCTCATGATTTTTATGGATGGTTTGCTTTACGCATTCAAGCGCTCATCGATATTTTTGAAATCATGGAGGAAACCGTTTTAGAATTGAGCTTTGCTCGGGCCGATAAACAACAGGAATACTTAACGCTTTTTCAAGGCAAACAACAAAAGCTCAAAGCGTGTCTTTTAGCGTTAGAAGAAAAAAACTATATGGCTTTTGGAAACCGCTTTATCGAATACATTGAGACTTCGGGAAAATTTACCCCTACCATCAATAAAACGTCGTTTAAAGAGATCCAACAAGACTCGCGTCGCTATGAAAAAGCCATTGCAGATGTTTTATTTACACCCGAAATTTTTGCGCAAACGACTCAAGAAACAAGTCTAGTTCAAGAAGCTTTTGTCGAACTTGCAATTGCCGTCCAGGAAGAATTTTTGCGCTTAAAAAGAGAAGCTGGGTTTATCGATTTTTCGGATATGGAACAATACGCTTGGCAAATTTTACAACACGAACAAGCGGCTCAAACTTTACGAGACCAATATGAAGTGATCTTAATTGATGAATATCAAGACACCAACGATTTGCAGGAATCCATCATTCAAGCGATCGCTCGTGAAAACAATGTCTTTCGGGTAGGAGATATTAAGCAATCAATTTATCGTTTTCGCCAAGCTCGTCCTCAATTGATGAAAAGTCACATTGAACATTTAGGCCCCTTTGATGAAGTGATTGCGATGCAAGAAAACTATCGTTCGACGAAACGCCTAATTGACTTTAACAACACTTTCTTTTCGCAACTTATGAATGTAGAGGGCTTAGAAGGGCAATTTTCCACAATGGATTTTGCCAAAGTGGGCAGTGACAAACAAACAGAGGAACCCCAAAAGCCGGTTCGTTTTCTTTTTACTGAATATCAAAATATGCTTGATCCCCAAACAGGGGAACGAATGAATGAAAATAAGGCGCGTTCTTTACATCGTAAGCATCGTTTAGACTTAATTGCGCATGATATTTCAAAAAAGCTTGAGGCCAAAGAAATCCAAATGCGCGATGTGGCCATTTTAACGCGAACCTCTACTTCTCATGATGAGCTTAAACAAGCTCTTGAGTCCTGGGGAATTCGTTCGATTCATCATTTGCGTAAGGGTTTTTATACCAATAAAGCCATCCAAATTGTTTTATCGGCGTTACGAGTCATCCAAGATAATCGTAACGATATTGCTTTAATGGCCGCTCTTTGCTCCCCTTTAACAGGTCTAGATCAAGAAAACATTTTGCCTCTTTTAACCAAACGAGAAGAAGATCAGACCTTATACCAAGCTTTGCATTCTTCACCTGAGGGATATAAAGTCCTAGCCCTCGAACGGAAATTGCGCAGTTTAAAAAATAAATCGCTTCCCGAAATGGTGCTGGCTATTTATGCTCTCAATGATTTTTATGATCAAAAAACTACAGCTCAAGATAAAACCAATTTAGATTTATTGCTTCAAAAAGCAGTGGAAGCGAATGGATTGTTGGATCTCGATGGCTTTTTGGATTCAGCCGGATTAGAGGAAGATTTGGATAAAACCTCAGAAGCCATTCCTTTTGGAAAAGAGGAAGATGCCGTTAAAATTTCGACCATTCATGCTTCCAAAGGACTCCAATATAAGCTGGTTTATATTCTTGGCGAACAAACTCAAAGAGATATGGAGGCAGGAACTCCCATTCAATTTGATGCCGACTTAGGCTTAAGCTTTGATGGTTTAGATGTCACCAATCGGTTAAAACGCCAAAGCGCCTCCCATTTAGCTTTAGCTCATAAACGTTACTTAGAGGATTTGGAAGAAAAAATGCGGCTTCTTTATGTAGCGTGTACCCGTGCGGAACAAGAATTGGTGTTTGTGGATGCTCTTAAGCACGAGGATTTATACAATGGGCCTTTGAATACCTATGCGCTTTTGAACAATAAAGGATTTACCAGTTGGTTTTTTCATCTCTTTCATCTGAATTTTGATCCCAATGTTATTTTTGAAAAGGTTGAAACGCTTTATGAGCGTCCTGATTTATCCGTATTGACGCAAAATAAATCGGTTCCCTTGCGTTTTTATAAGTTGCCCACTAAAACACTGACTTCCCAAACAGCAAGCGAAACGAAACAAAAAACTTCATGGAAACAAATTCAAAACCAAGCGGAGCGTAGTTCAATACAAGCCCGTGTTCGCGGAACCCTTATCCATGATATTGTCAGTACCATCCCCTATCCTTACCAAACCAAGGATATTGAAAGCTTTGTAAAGCAAGCAGATATGACCTTAGATACCAAAGGAATCGATCAAATCTTGGCCTTAAATCAAAATGACTTGTACCAAAAATTTATGGCTTTACCCCACGACTTTGAATGTTCGTATTGCACAAAAACAGATAATGTCTATGTCCATGGTTTTATGGATTTGGTGGTCGAATTATCAGATCATGAAACAGCTGTAATTGACTTTAAAACAGATATTGCCTTTGACGCTTTTTCCTTATTAAGGAAATATCGTAAGCAACTTGAAACGTACAAAGAAGCCCTTCAAAAAATTTATCCCCATAAAACGATTCGAGCTTGGATTTATTCCTTTAGTCTAAAAGAAATGATTGAAGTCAATTCGTAACTCATAGTTTGAAACAGCCAAGATTTTGTGATGGTCTTGGCTTTTTTTATGTCTTTTTCTTGTGAGAAAAAAGAGGGATCAATGAAAGGTAAGCCCATTTTTTCCCTCTTGATCTTTAGAAAAAAGAAATAAATTTGGGATAAATGACTAAAAAACACACAAATTAATAACACATATTTTCAACATACTTTTTCGAAATTGCCTTTAAAAGTTTGTTTTATTTATACTGAACTCGACATATCTAGCAAGAAAGGCCCTTGAGGCCAAATGAGAAAAGGAGAAAATTGGGACTATGTCATTTCTTGAAAAGTGCTTCCATCTTACGGAGAAGCACACGACAGTCAAGACCGAAATTCTTGCCGGGATTACGACCTTCTTGTCGATGGCCTACATCCTTGGAGTAAACCCCATTATTCTAGGCGATGCTGGCATGAATCCAGAGCCGGTCTTCTTAGCGACCGCGCTTGCTTCTATGATTGCTTGCTGCTTGATGGGCTTTTTGGCCAATTATCCGGTGGCCCTTTCAGCCGGTATGGGTGTCAACGCTTTGTTTGCCTATACGGTTTGTGGATCCATGGGCTTTTCTTGGCAAGCAGCATTGGCTTCTGTTTTTATTTCCGGTTTAATCTTCGTTTTGATTTCCGTTACAGGAATTCGTAAAAAAATTATTGATGCGATTCCAGTTCCTTTAAAATTAGCTATCGGAGCGGGTATTGGTTTCTTTATTGCCTTTGTTGGATTTAAAAATTCTGGGATTATTACCGCAAGTGAATCCACTTTCGTAGCGATTGGCAATTTGTCCGATCCTACTGTATTGCTTTCCATCTTTGGAATTTTAGTGACGATCGTGTGTGTGGTGCGTAAAGTTCCTGCAGCCGTATTTGTAGGCTTAGTTATTACAGCTGTAGTGGGTTTAATTTTGGGATTCTTAGGCATTGAAAATATGCCAATGTTTGGGGGATTGTTTACAACTCATTTTGATTTTTCAACCTTCGGAGCGTGCTTCTCTGGGTTTGAAGAATTGTTTTCCCATCCTCTTCAAGCGCTTATTATTGTCTTTTCTTTCTTATTTGTAGACTTCTTTGATACCGCAGGAACACTTGTGGCAGTAGGTCATGAAGTTGGTTTAATCAATATAGAAGGACAATTGGAAAAAGCCGAACAAGCTTTATTAGCGGATTCCATTGGAACGTGCGTCGGTGCGGTCCTTGGTACTTCAACGGTTACAAGCTTTGTAGAATCCTCCGCTGGTGTAGGTGTGGGTGGAAGAACTGGGTTGACCGCCGTAACGACTGGTATTTTATTCTTCTTATCCATTTTCATTTCTCCACTTATTTTGGGATTAATCACCAATGCGGTAACAGCTCCTGCTTTAATCATTGTAGGAGTTATGATGGCTCAACAAATGAAATCCATTGATTGGGATGATATGTTAATTGCCCTACCTGCTTTTGTGATCATTATCGTCATGATTTTAAGCTACTCCATTTCCAATGGTATTGCCTTTGGTTTCATTACTTATACAGTAGCCATGGTAGCCGCAGGAAGAGCTAAGGAAGTCACTCCTACGGTTTGGATTTTGATGGTTATCTTCGTAATCTATTTTGCTTCTCCTTATTTCCTATAAAAAAAAGCTCGGCTATTTGCCGAGTTTTTCGTTTTAAAGAGAAGCCCATTGTAAGTAAAGGAAGACTAAGCCCACAAGGATAAAAACTAAGCCAAGGATTTTGGGTAGAACCCAAAAAGCCGGATAGCGTCCTACAAGTCCACGCCATACCCATAGTCCTTGATCCGCTCCCTTCGTGCGATTGCAGTTAAAGCAAGCAGGAACTAAATTTTTAGGATCATTGACACTCTTCGCTCCTAAAACTTTAAGGGCTAAGCGAGAGGAAAACGTACTTTCGGCCGCTTTACATGAAATGAGATGATCAACTTCCATATCTTTTACTTTGACTTTCTTTCCGCAATAGGCACAGCGATAGATTTTCCCTTGATGGTTAATTCCTTTATTATGGGCCAAAAAGGTTTGACGATAAGAGCTAGAACGAATATACCGTTTATCTACTCGTTGAAACTCCAGATGTTGTTTCGTACTCCAACGACGAATTTTTCGCCAGTGCGACTCCTCTTCACGCATCCAATAATCATTGCTTTTTGTTTGAATATGTTGAAAGTCCCAGGTTCGCAATTGTTTTTGAATTGTACGGGATTTCGTATTTCCTGTAATTTTTAACATACTTTTAGAAAACCTCATTATCCTTCAAAAAAGGTTAAAACGCTTTTGAAGTTGTTGAAGAAAGCACTGTCCTCTTTTGGTTATAAAGAGACAAAGTACTTTCTTAATTGGATCAAAAGTGTATCAAAAATTATCCATCGAATACACTACAAAGTGGCAATTTGAAACCAATCGTTTTCTTAAAAGATTTCTCATCTATAAAAACAGTTTCCAAAAAAAGGATAGACTTCTCATAAAGAAGAAAGGGAAAAGGAACTATGCAATTTTTAGAGAGGCAATTTCATCTTTCTGAGCGAAATACCACAGCTAAAACTGAAATCTTAGCTGGAATTACGACGTTTTTGGCGATGGCTTTCAATCTTGGGCTTACGCCATCGGTGCTTAGTGCAGCCGGAATGAAGGAAGAACCTGTTTTTTTATCGACGGCAATTTCTTCTATGATTGCCTGTATTTTAATGGGTCTTCTGGCCAACTATCCTGTAGCTTTATCCACAGGAATTAGTGGCAATGTTTTATTGGCGTATACCATTTGTGGAGCGATGGGCTTTTCGTGGCAAGCTGGGCTTGCCGCGGTATTGATTTCCGGAATCATCTTCGTGATCATTTCCGTGACCGACATTCGAAGAAAATTTATTGATGCCATTCCTCCCTCTTTAAAATTAGCGATTGGAGCGGGAATTGGCTTTTTCGTAGCCTTTTTAGGCCTTAAGAATGCGGGAATTGTTATTGCAAGTGAATCTACTTTTGTAACGTTAGGGAATTTAGCCGATCCAACTGTATTGCTTTCAATTATAGGAATTATTATTACCATTATTTGTGTGGTCCGTAAGATTCCCGCTGCCGTCTTTGTGGGGCTTATTTTGACGGCTTTAATTGGGTTGATTTTAGGATTTTTGGGTTTTGATAATATGCCACAATTTAATGGAATATTTACCTTAAATTTTGATTTTTCTGGAGTAGGGGCTTTTACTTCAGGATTTGAAGAATTGTTTAATCGTCCCATTGAAACACTTATGGTGATCTTTTCGTTATTGTTTATTAATTTTTTTGAAACCGCTGGAACTTTAATGGCGATTGGGCAAGAGGTTGGTTTGATTAATGAAAATGGACAACTAGAGAATGCGCAACAAGCCTTTTTAGCTGACTCTTTAGGCACTTGTATTGGATCGATCTTAGGCGTTTCAAGCGTGATAAGCTTTGTGGAATCTTCCACCGGAGTTGGAGTAGGCGGAAAAACAGGATTGACTGCCGTGACGACTGGAATCTTATTTTTCTTCTCTATCTTCATATCTCCTCTTATTCTTGGCCTCATTACGAGTGCTGTTACCGCCCCCGCGCTCATTATTGTAGGAGTTATGATGGCTCAACAATTGAAAAATATAGAGTGGGACGATTTGTTGATTGCTTTTCCTGCCTTTATTACGATTATTGGAATGGTGCTCACTTACTCCATGGCCGATGGCATGGCCTTTGGTTTTATTGTTTATGGGGTAACCATGTTGGCCGCTAAAAAGGGAAAAGAAGTTCAACCTATAATTTGGTTGCTTTTAATCTTTTTTATTTTTTACTTCGCTTTTCCCTATGTAATGTAAGTAAAGGAACAACTTAAAGGTGTGAACTTAAGTCTTTTTTAGATGGTGATAAGTTCACACCTTTTTTTCTTAGGGAAATCAAAAAAGGATGTAACTCAGGTCCATAATTCCTGATGTTTACATCCTTTACTAAGTCTTGTTCCCTAAAAAAAGGGATTGAACAAAAGTTGCAATCCCTAAAGAAAACTAAAACAGTAAACTAAGCATTTTCTGAGGAGTTCGTGCTAGAGCTTTTATTTTGACTTTGGCTAGCTTTTTTATTCGTCGGGTTTTCAGTAGCGCTAGTCGTAATGTCTTCTTGGCTACTATTGGACTTATTGGAGTTACGGTTAGAAGTAGAATTGTCCTGATTTTGACCTAAATTTGGACGACCGTAGAAATCTTCTTCATAGAGATAGTAGTCATCGCCATTTCCAAAGTAGATATCATATTCTTCTTCATAGGTACCATGATGACCACGGCCAAAACGATAACTATATCCATAATCTTGGCCATATAAGCCATCATAGTAACCATCATCATATCCACGATAATAATTATCCCGTGAAAAATCACCATGGGAGAAGTATTCATCATAGTTTCCATCAGGAGCATAATTGCCACCAAAATCTTCATCTGGAGTTGGACGAGTCATTCCACCCATCATACCACCACGGCCGCCGCCCATTGTAGCGATATTACCAACAGTCGTTAAGCCTTGTTGGGTAGTAAAGGCTGAATCATACAATTCTCCATCCAAGTAGATTTCGGTTTCTTTATCCGCTTGAATATCTTTCGCTGAAAGAGTCAAGGTTACGTTATTGAATTGAGAAAGTGCATTGTTGTTATAAGTCAAAACAGTTTTGTTGCCTTGTTTTACTTCCAATTTTCCAAATGATTGAGTGACATTAATCATAATGGTATTTTGAGCCGCATCTGTAGGCTTTGTAGCAGAAGCAGAAAGGCCTACAACTGTACCACCTTTAATCGTGAAAGCGGTATTGTCGACATCAAAAGCTCCTTCTGGAGCTCTTAAACCGGTAGCATATACCGTACCACCTTCAATGGTTAAAGCTCCATTGGAATCAATTCCATCATTTTGAGCGGACACCACATCCAGCTTGCCATCTTTAATGGTTAAAGAAGAAGCTGCATTCAGGCCATCATCCGTAGCCCGAATGGTATAGGTTCCATTGGTGATCAATAAATTGGCTTTGGATTCAATTCCTTCGCTTTTAGCGTTGATCGTGTAGGTTCCATTGGTGAGTTCTACATCTCCATCACCATGTAAGCCATCTCCTTCTGAATCGATAACGAAAGTACCATTTTTAATGGTTAAATTTTCATTGGCTTGAACACCATCATCTCCAGAAGTGATGGTGTATTTTCCACTTTCAATTGTCAAAGAATCCGAAGCATGAATGCCATCTTCCTTGGCTGTGATATTTAAAGTCACATTTTTAGAAGTCATATCATCTTTTGCTTTAATACCATGACCATTGGCATCCGTGATGGTTAAGGTACCATTTCCCGTTAAGTCAAGAGAACTACGCACATAAATAGCGGCATTTAAAATTTCATCGTTTCCATTATTGGTAATGGTGGAAGTATTTTTCAATTCAATTTTCGTCGATTGCGCATTGCGTACATAAATGGAGGGTAATTTTTCAGAAGTAAAGTTCGCTTTATCTAAAACTAAAGTTACATCCCCATCTGTATCGACAACTACCGTTTTGTTGGTATCTCCAGTTAAAGTATAGGTTCCAGCCTTTTCAATTAATAAGTTGGTGGTCGCATCGGTTAAATTGATTTTAGAATCCGATACAGTTGTTAAATCCGCTACTGCAATTTCATCGTTTACTTTACTCGTAGAAGAATTTGTTTTATTGGATGAATTGTTGTTATTGGTGGGATTCTTAGAAGTTGAAGATCCACTATTGGAAGTAGAATTCTTGTTTGTAGTGGAATCTTTTGTGGTATTTTTAGAGGTAGAATCTTCAGTGGTATTGTTAGCACTATTGGTAGAAGAATCGTTCCTATTCCTATTTCTGTTAGTCGTTTTTTCACTCGTGGAAGAATCTTGAGTGCTATTTTTTTGATTGGTAGAACTGTTTTCGCTTGTTTGGCTATCTTCTACTGCCAAAACAGCCGTAGTTCCTGTTGTTAAAGCAAGGCTTGCGGCTGCAAGAGCGCTGAAGATAAACCCTTTATAATTCCATTTTTTCATATTTTTATATCCTTTTCTTTTTCTATTTTTTAGCGTATTGCCTTTTAAAAGGCTCAGGGAGCTAATGAGAGGAAAAACCACTCTAAAGCCAAAAGCTTTAATCACCATTCTTAGTTAAGTATCTGGTAATTACAGTTTTATTTTCGTCTTAACTCTTTAAAAAATATTAAAGGACAAATCTTTTTTAATTTTTAAAACGAGATTTTTATCAAGATTAAAGAAGGCTTGGGCAAAGCTCAATGTCTTCCCAAGCCATAAAGTTTTCTTGATATTCAAATTATCCCTTAAAAACCGTTGCGTTTTCTTTACAATTGACCAGCATTTTCATGCAACTCAATGAGTGTGACATTTAAATTTCCGTTCTTAGCCCGAATGGCATCTAAAAGACTCGCTGCTTGTAAATTGGGTTTAGCAATAAATCGATAGGTCAATTCATATAAGGTCCCCATACCAGCGGTACGCATCCGTTCTAAGCGTACATCCCGGCCTACATTTTCTAAAAGTTCACGATATTCCCATTCATCGTTCATACTTTCTGGCACCACAATAACAATTTCCATTTCTTGCAAGTTACGTCTTTGAAAGTAAGAGGCGGCCAAAATTAAAAGACCAAGTAGGCCACCAAGCAACAAAGTAGCTAACCATGCGCCGGAAGCGCAAAGTAAGCCAAGCACCATTGCATACAAAACGCATACAAGATCACTACTTGAGCCAGGCAAAGAACGAAAACGAACCAAGCCAAAGACTCCAAGTACGGCGATGGATGTTCCAATGGAGCCATTAACAGCTAATAAAGCTGTACAAACCACAGGAGGCAATAAAATGGAGGAAAATAATAAAGAACTGCTTGGCCGGAAGGAAAGACGACAAATCAAAGCCGCATACAATCCCATTCCAAAGGCTAGCAGAGTTTGGAGATAAATATTGCTAATCAAATCAAACATGAGAAGAGATCCTTTCTAAACATTTCGCATAGACTTGTCCAGCCTTGGAGAAGGAAGCTGGTTTAATTGATAATGCTTCAAGGGTACGCACCAGCTTAAGCGGTAAATTTTGTGAACACTTAATTTCCAGAATATTTTGATTGGCCTTTAACAAAGGCTCTTCTTTTTTATCATGCCCAAGAGAAAAGTTTTCCGTACGATAAGTAAGATCATCATCGATTGTAATTCTCAGATCTGGACGATCTTTCCACTTATAACAAAATCGATGAGCATAGAGCGCAAAACAAAAATCAAGAGGAAAGTGCTCTAATACATGGGCCATTTCTTTGGAAGCCTGATCAAAGCCAATGGGGTTGTCTAAAAACGCAAGTGCTTTTTCAAGGGTAAATTCGCATCGAATTTTGGCACATACGCCGTTTGACTTTTTCTTGAGTTCTAAGAAAACAGGATCCGTCGGTTTGGTGACGGGGTGATAGGCGCGTAAGCGCACTTTTTGACGGAAGGAAGGCTTACCATCGCAAATGCGCATTAAATCGTAATGCGGCGTATCCATATAAATGGAATAAATATTGCTTTCTGGATACGCATCAGGTTCAATGTCATTGGCTAAGGCAAGAAGGAGTTCCTTCTTTTGTTGATCGCTGATAAGATATTTCAGCTCTTTTCGAATAAAGGTTTCCATGGCTTAAAGATAAAAAAGAAGCTTAAATTAAACATTAAAGAGGCTAAATTTTTTTACTTTTTATTTAAATAGGATCGAATATAAAGAAAAGGAAATAAAAAATGGATAGAATAACGAGTTTTACAATTGATCATTTACACTTATATCCTGGTTTATATGTGTCCAGAAAAGATCAAAAAGAAAATTGTATAGTGACCACCTTTGATCTACGAATGACTGCACCCAATCGAGAGCCAGTGATTGATGTCCCCGCATTGCATACCATTGAGCATTTAGCAGCGACTTACCTTCGAAACAGTAACCAAAAAGAAGATATCATCTATTTTGGTCCTATGGGATGTCGTACCGGTTGTTATCTTGTCATGTTTGGGGATCTATCATCACAAGAGGTATATCCCCTTGTTTTAGAGATGTGTGATTTTATTTTGAACTATGAAGGCGATATTCCAGGAGCCCAGCCAGAACAATGTGGAAATTATTCGGAGCAAAATTTGAATATGGCCAAATACTATATTCAAAAGTATAAAAAAGAATTAATGAGTCATCAGCGCTTTTCTTATTAAATGGTTTATTCCCGCCTTTTGGGCGGGCTTTTATTTTGGAAAAAAAAGACCTCTCCTGAGGAAAGATCTTATGAGATTTAAGCTTTTTGTTCTTTTTTTGCGGCTTCAGCTTCTTTGGCGGCAAGAGCAGCTTCTTCTTGAACTTCTGCATACGTACGACGAGAGGGATCTAAATTGTCTACGTAGTAACGAATGGTCAATTTCCCGGCTACTTTGCTATGAATTTTGGGTTCCACTTCATAGTAGTCGCCTTCTAACATTTGTTGAAGCATGGCTTTGCATGCCGAAGACAGATTTTTAGTACCAGGTTCGCATTCGTCCTGAAGATCTTTGGCATTGACTACAATGTATAAATTGAGAGCATCATGCGCTTCCTGTTTTTTCTTTTGAAGGTATTGCACATACTGGTCTTGGGTCCATTTTTCTTTTTCCATAAGTGAGTGCATTGGCTCCTTTCTTTCTGCCCTTCGGCAGTAATTTTAGAATAGTCAAACTGAGTAGATTGTCAAATTGAGTGTATTGTCAAATTTTTGCTGATCTATCCTAAAAGAAAAAATCTCTTTTACCATAATAGCGGATAACTTAGGACTTGAGTTACAAATTATTGACTAGAAATTTTAACTTAAGGTTTTACGATTAAAGAGGCATTGAGCATTTTTTCACTCATTTCTTCCATAGAAACAAGTCGGCCTACTTTTTGAATGGAATTCAAAGCATAAAATTCCATACTCTCTTCATTGACTAAAATGTCGATTCCAGCTTGAGCTAGTTTTTCAAGGTCTTCCCAAACTGGGCTTTGGGAAGTGGAAAGAACGATAGCAGTATTAAAGAGTAAAATAGAGGCGGGTTTAGTAGAAGAAGCATTTAAGGAAGCTAAAAAAGAACTCATTAACTTTTCCCCAAGATGAGGATTTCCTTGCCCAAAACGGCTTGAATTGAGAACGACAATGACTTCATTGGCCATAAAATATCCCTTCTTTCTTTTCGACCTCCTTATTATACGGCTTTAAACAAATAGCCGATAAGAAAGCCGTTATTGGACACTTAAAAAGCGAGAGTTAACAAGTTAACTCTCACTTTTGTTCTTTATGACTTTAGGTTGGGGCTGAAAGCGAGCTGTCGTGACCTCATAATAGCCTTGTGGACAAAGACGAACTTCCGGAATAACAGGTAAAGATAAAAATGATAGGTTGGCAAAAGGATCAATATCATTGGCTACTCCCATTTCCAAGACTTTTTCTTTCATTTTAGATATCCGCTTGGCAATTTCTTGGGCTGAGCGATTGCTCATTAAGCCGGCCGCTTCCATAGGTAAAGCATCAAAGACTTGTCCCTTCTCTACTACCACAATTCCTCCTTGAATTTTTTGAAGCGTTTGAAGAGCCAAGACCAAATCACCTACATTATCCGCCGCAGCAATTGCATTATGGCTATCATGGGCATAGCTCATCGCAATCGCTCCTTGTTGAATGCCATAGCCTTTCAAAGGGCATACGGCAAATTCACCGGTTTTTCCATAGCGTTCGGCCGCCAATAAAATATTGTATTGGGCACT
>CAYMGC010000011.1:0-3288 GCA_964389885.1 uncultured Erysipelotrichaceae bacterium
TTTTCCACCATGCTATAGAGGTTTAAGGAGTCATTTTGCACAACCGTAAACGTCTCTTGACGCTCTTGCAAACTCATGGTGTTGCCCCGTTCTTGAAGGGTGGTGATATTTCCAATAATGGAAGTTAAAGGAGTACGAATATCATGGGCTAAAGCTTTTAACAAGTTCGAGCGTAAAGCATCATTTTCCGCTTTTCGTTCGATACGCTGCAATTCGAGGTCCTTCAATTTGGCTTCATAGGAAAGTACACCTTCGGCGATGATACTTGTCAACATCATCAAATCCAAAGGATCAATCGTCGCTTGAGCTAACCGGATTCCGATGACTCCATATAAGCGACTGCGCGAAATAAAAGGAGAATAAATATATTGAGAATCAAAACAGATATTCGTTAAGGATCCAGTTGCAGAAATTCCACTTGCACCAAGATAGGTCGCCGCTAAAGCAGCGGGATATTCACGCTTTAATTCCTCTTCATCAATGGGAAGATCCAAAGAATAGGAATACAAGGTAGGGTTTTTCTCCAAACCATTTTCTCCATAAGCATAGTAGACGACATTTTTTCCCGAAATTCTACTCAGCTTATGAGCCACTACCGAGATGATTTGGTCTGGAGTCTCGGCTCTTTTTAAAAGATGGGTAGCATTTAGCAAGATTTGCGCGGCTTTATTGGACTGAGCGGCGCGTAGACTTTCATTATGGAGCTGATTTCCAATGAAGCTTCCCACTAAGGAACAGACCAATGTGATAATAAAAATACCTAAAAAGATAGGTTCTTCGAAGGTCAAACTAAAACGTGGATGAGCAAAGAGAAAATCAAAAAGTCCAATGGATAAAAAAGTAATGATAATCGACCAAAACCATTTTTTCAACGTAATCGAGCAAACCAAGACGCCTAGAAGAACGACCTCACCAAGTAAAATTTCATCGATTCCCAATTGATCCAAAATAAAACAAACAAACATGGTTAGAGTTAAAATCAAAAATAACCATTTTAAATTGGACTTCATTTTTTCTTTGTTAAAATCCTCGGGAGCAAAAGTAGGCAAAGAAATGCTTCCCTCACTAGGAACCGATAAAAGTTGAGTATTGGGCAAAAGAACCGAGACCCGTTGAGCAAGCGTAGGAAAGAAAGACATGGCTCCAAAATGGAAGGGTCGATTCATGACCAAAAGATTGATTTCTCTTGACTTACAATACTCACTAATCGCATGGGCCGGATTTAAAGCGGTCACCATTTCCACATGAGCTCCTACTTTCGAGGCATAATTGCTTACTTCTTCCAAAGCCAATTTTTGTTTTCTTCGTGCATCTTTTCCTGGGCTAACAATATAAAAGGCAATAAAATCATCCGCTTGACCTTGATTGGCTAACTGAGCGGCGGTATCAAGGGCTCGTTGACAAGACTGATCTCCTGTAATATAAACAGCAATCCGCAAGGGTGCAGAAAGTTCAGGTTGATCAGGAGTAAAAAGCGTTGACTTTTTCAATCGGCCACCCCCTTTCCAATGGGCTTATTAAAGATCACATTTACTTAAAAAAGGGGCTTTCGCCCGCTAAATATTATGAATCTTTATAAAAGATTGAATGGTCTACCTTTATGAATAATTTTTTCTCCATTGTTTTGACTAGACAAAATAAAATGGATTTAAGCTTATTTTAAGCACAATCTAAGTCAAAGAACCATAAAAATAGAAATTTTATGGAGAGCTTTTCATTAAAACGCTAGAAATTGAAAAAATCTTACTTTTTGAAGCCAAGTTTGGAAAGATCTTTGAAGGAAAGGGAAAAAGTAAAAATTTCCCTAAAGAGAAGAGATTAGAAATAATTCGTTTAAGACATAAAAAAAGCAGCTAATCAGCTGCCTTGGCGGGATGAGAAGTGGATTGAACCACCAAAATATGTCGTGCAAAAAGTTCATCTACTATAACATAGGGATAGCACAGACTAAATTTAGCAGTAAGTCTTGAAAAACGAAATACTTCGTATATAGTAAAAAATAGAAGGCTGAAAACGGTCCCAATAGACATCATTTCTGGTAAGTCACTGTAAAATGAGCCAGCAAAAATGAATCCTATGATGGGCAATAAAAAGATATTGATCAAGCACAGGGTAAATTTAATGGGGTATTGCAACATGACTTCGGCTTTCGTATTTTTCTTGCGTGCAATGCGATATAAAATTACATCTTTATAGACTTCAAGAAGCTCTGGATTTTGTTTAGAGAGAATCTCTTGAAGAGTGGCATACAGTTCTTCGTTTCGAATATATTTGCGCATATTTTTATCCTAAGAGAAAATTTTGTTCGGTCACTAAGTCTCGAGTGAGTCCGAGGATTACCTTACCCTATTTTAGGATTCAGAACAAGACTTAGTGCAATTCTCCCGTCTAAAGAGGCAGGACTCGGCCGATTTATTTCTCATTTGCTGTGGCTTAAGCGAAACGTGTAAGGATTTAACCTTTTATTTCTAAGCATAGAGGGCGTTAAAACAAAGATCATTGTGAGGTTTTTAGACCCCTTTTTTACTTGGCAACGATTTTATCGAGAGAAGAATGGAACTTAAAAAGCGTTTAATCAAGTTGCTCCACTTTTTGATCGTTTGATTCTTCTTCAATGGCTCGATAAAAATGAGCAGTTGAAATCCCCCAGCTCTTTTCCCGAAACTTCTTTAATTTTCCATATTGTTCGTTCATCTTTTTTTCTTTTCGAGTTCGAATCACTACTTCTCCATTTTCACTGAGCAATGAAGCGTCGGCTAAAGCCTCCATTACTGGATGAAAAATTTCATCTTGGGTATAAGGGGGATCCAAATAAATGAAATCAAAGGTTTGTCCTTGATTTTTAAGTTGCTGGATGGTTTCAAAAACATCTTGTTCTTTGACTTGAACATCTCGCTTTTCAAAATGACAGGTTTTTAAATTTTTACGGATAATTCCTGCGGCTTCTTTTCCCTTTTCCACCATGACCACATGACTTGCTCCTCGAGAAAGAGCTTCTAATCCCATAGAGCCAGAACCGGAAAATAAGTCCAAAAAGGAATGATCAGGAATTCGAAATTGCCAAATGTTAAAAAGTGCTTGCCGAATTTTATCTGTGACGGGTCGTGTGTCCATGCCCTTTGGGGCCTCAATAATCGTGCCCCGAGCATCTCCTGCAATAATTCGCATATTGAGTTTCTCTAGTCTCTTTCTGTGTTCATCCTAACACGAAGGAGCTCGGCTTTCACTCTTTGTGCTGTGAAAAGTCCACGAAATTTTCCAAAATTTCACGTATTCTTTGCTTTTAAA
>CAYMGC010000011.1:3388-27558 GCA_964389885.1 uncultured Erysipelotrichaceae bacterium
TGCTGTGAAAAGTCCACGAAATTTTCCAAAATTTCACGTATTCTTTGCTTTTAAAGGCTAAGAGAACTCATTTTAGAGCATTTGGCCTATTAAGCGCTTTCAAACAATGTATAATAAAATGACCTAAACCACCTATAGCATCTGGATTAGGAAGGTTCTGAAAGGGGAAGATTTAATTGAATACCCGTAATTTGCAGATTCATCTCGAAAAAAAGCTTTCTTCGCTGGCATCCGCTTGCATGGACCACTGCGCAGAAGATGATGGACTGATTTGTGAAATTCTTTCTTCTAACCGATTGAATGACGAAAATCGTCTCTATTACATCTGTCAGATCGAGTGTCGTCTTCCTGCTGGATACCAAAAAAAGACCAGATCCGACTACGATCTCAACTCTCTGTATCAAGAAGAAGAAGATTTACGCTTTCAAAAACAGCAACGTTGGAATAAACTGCATAAAATTGCAGTGGAATTGAACGTGGAGAGTAAAGATCGGCAAGAAATTCCCAAAGAACGGTTTTATCAGTTGGTCAGTGATTTAACCGATGAAAGTACACTTTTTTAAATTCTTGGGCTAAGCTAAGACATTTTAAGAAAATCGCATTTTCATAGTTCTTGGCATCAAAGGTCTGCTTTTGAGCGGACCTTTTTTTATTCTGTAAAACAGTTTGGCCTTGTGAAAAAGGAGAATTCTAATGCAACAATTTCGCAAAGTAAAATCTAAGCATGATGGATTGATGCTTGATGTTTTAGAAATTTTACCCGATCATCAACCAGTCAAAGGCATTGTCCAAATCGTTCATGGAATGCAAGAACACAAAGAGCGCTATGTGGGATTCATGGAATACCTAGCCCAACACGGCTATGCCTGCATTGCTTCAGACCATCGAGGCCATGGACAAAGCATAAAGCATCGCAAAGATCTAGGTTATTTTTATGATGAAACGGGAGATGCTATTGTCGATGATTTAAATACGGTATGTGCGGATTTGCGCTTACGCTATCCCCATGTTCCTGTTTTTATGATTGCCCATTCTATGGGAACTTTAGTAGCTCGTAAATATTTAAAAAATTATGATGGGGATTTGGCGGGTTTAATTTTATCTGGACCGGTTTATGAAAATCCCAAAGCTTCTGCGGGAGAAAAGCTCATTCATTTAATTGAACGCTATAAAGGCGATCATTATATTTCCTCAACTATTGCTAAAATGGTCGAGGGTTCCTTTGATAAACATTTCAAAGGAACTCAAAAAAATCGCTGGCTTTCCACGAATTCGGATAATGTAGAAGCCTTTAATGGCGATGAACTCTGTGGGCATCCTTTTACTCTCAATGGATATAAAAACTTGATGATTCTCGTTCAAGATGCCTACGATCCTAAAGGATGGAAAGTCAAAAACCCTGATCTTCCCATCTTGTTTGCAGCGGGACAAGACGATCCAGTGATTGGCAATGAAAAAGAGTTTGCCCAAATGCAAGACTTTCTTAAAAAACGCGGCTATTCTCATGTTTCTGGAAAGTTGTATCCCAATATGCGCCATGAAATTTTAAATGAAGTGGATCGCCGAAAAGTCTTTGAGGACTTTTATAACTTTTTAGAAAAAAACAATCAAACGGCTAAAAAAATAAATCCATAAAATGGCAACCTTAAAATCAGCTTTTTTAAAGGTGTTGGAAAAATACCTAGAGGAAATTAACATCATGTTAATGGATCGAATAGAAAGGAAGGAGCGGATTTTCCTCTCATGATAAAAGTAGGTATCCAATCCGCTATGATCATGAAAACAGTTGGCTTTATTGGCTTTGGAAAAATGGCGATGGCCATTGTAGAAGGTTGGAATCACTGTGGCTTAGCCAAAGACTTAACTATTTTTGCTTATGCGCCTAATCAAATCAAATTGGCAAACAATTGCCAAGCTCTTGGTGTAACCCCTTGTGCTTCTTTAGAAGAGGTGTGCAATCAAGCCGAAGTCATTATTTTGGCTTGCAAACCTTACCAAGTAGAAGGGGTATTGGATTCCATTTCGCAGGAACTTCATCATAAGTTTGTGATTTGTCTGGCCGCTGGAATCAACTATAAAATACTTCAAACGTTGATTCCTTTTGTTCATCATGTTTCCATTATGCCCAATACAGCGATGGCGGTTTGTGCTGGCATTGCGATTGTAGAAAAAAATCATTCTATGGATGCTCAGGATGAAGCGACTTTTCACGAACTCTTTGCGCCCCTCGCTCTTATTGAATCGGTGGAATCCTCTTTATTTGGTATTGCTGGAACCATTAGTGGTTGCTCTCCAGCCTTTTTAGGCTTATATGCCGAAGCTCTAGCCGATGCTGGTGTGAAGTATGGTCTAAGCCGTCCTGTAGCGCAGCGCTTAGCAGCCCGCGCTATTTATGGAGCAGGTGCTATGCTCAGTCAAGAGGATCGTGAACCCGCTATTTTTAAAAATGAAATTTGTTCTCCTGGAGGTACCACTATTAAAGGAATTGTGGCCTTGGAAAAAGCAGGATTTCGTAAAGCCGTAATTGAAGCCATTGAAGCCATCGAAGAAAAAAAATAAACCAATGGTGAATCTTTAGAAGAATGTCCTTAAAGATTCACCATTGGTTTTTTTAATAAAAACGAAAAATCCCCGCCTAGGCGGGGAAATTTTATTTGGTCTTATTTGAAGAATCAGAAGAATCTTCTACTTCTACGTCTATGATTTTTGGGTTCTTTTTCGTTCTTCCCTTTTTACGACTTCCCTCTTCAATGCGATCCAACAAGGAATCCAAATTTTTTTCTTTGGAATCTTGTTTTGAGGATCTAGGGTCATTTATAACAAAGCGAGGAAGTATTTCGGTTTCCTCCTCCAAGTCCTCATCCCAATCCTCTAAATCATTGTCATCTTCATCCATTAGATTCATTAAAAAACCCATAAAATTGTCTACATCATTTCGAGCTTTTGCGTAAGCGATAAATTCTGGAGAATACGTTTTGAGGACTTCAAACTGTGTAGCTTGAAGGTCAACTACGTGATCCGCCTCAGGTTCGATCAAGTCCCAAAGAGAAATGGATTTAAGATCTTCACGAGAAGTTCCATTTAGAGTGAGATAAATGTCTTCGGGATTGGAGAAAATATGGAGAGTTTGTTGGTTATAGTGAATAGTAAGAAGATGAACCTCATTTTTTAAAAATTGGGACAGCCATTGCAAAGCACGGAGAAAAGTTTCGTTTGGATTTTCTGAATCAATTACCAGTGGTAAGACAATATTCCGATTGTTCTCAAGATGAGCGACAAAGGCGTATGCTTTTGAAGTAATTACAAAATCCATCAATCCCTCTTTTAAAGGAAAATTAATCATTTCAGTTATTCGCCCGTTTAATTCTGGATAGGGAGCAAGAATCTTCCTTAACATGAATCGTTCTTCCCTAGAGGGGGAATTATCAAAAGCGACACTGGCTGTAGAAAGCATAGATTCCACAATTTGAATCACTAACTTAGAAGAAACTGCCTTTTCTTTCTTCTTTCTTGTTGTAGTTTTAGTAGGAGTAGACTTTTTTTCATTTTGAGCCATAAAATTTCTCCTTTTTATTTCCCTTAAAAAGAGTTCGATCCCATTAATTGGGTTTGTATTTCTGTGGAAGTTACAAGGGGCTTGGCCAAACTTTCTTTTAAAGGATCCTTATATTTAACTATGCATATTAATGATTTCAACGTCATCATAAGAAGGAATTTGCACATCCGGAGAATAAGCAAAGGATTTAGAGCGCACATTGGAAGAGGTAGAATAGTGATCGACAGCACCAAAGACGACTTGTCCATCTTTTTTAAACACAATATTTACGGATCCATATAATGTATCGTAATCCTGTACCCCCTCTGGATTAGTTACAGTATAAGTGACAATTCCACTTTGAGTCTCCATTCCTGTGGAATCTATTTGAATAGTAGCATAATCACTAGGAAATTCTTCTTTGTAGCGATTGAGCAACGTTTCATAACTTTGTTCGTTATTTTCATCGTAAAAATAGTTTCCAATATAATCGGAATACTCTTCTGTTAAATCCGTTTCCACATGGATGTCTTCAACAGATTGAGGGGGATCGTAATAAAAATGAGCGACCGAGCTAACCCAAATTTCCGAACATTCAAATCCCATGGCACCTACCATTGGCCAATCGTTCACTTCATCATCATTGGTCAGATTGGTCGTTTCAACTTCCAATTCCACATAAGAGCGATAGGCTGGATTGGCTTTTTGAATGTGAAACGTAGTAATGGCTTCATCTTGAATGAGTACCGTTGAACCCACTTGTTCGATAGAAAGATTTCCACTTCCACTTTCTAGCCAGCCCCAGGTGGTTTCTTCAATAATTCCTGGGCTAGTCGAAATTCGATTGGAAATCAGATCGCCAACCATGCCAATTACACTAGGTGTGAAAAAAAGTGCGGCCAGAGTCATCAAAATACCGGGCTTTTGACGAGAAAGCCAAGAGGATTTTTGAGCCAAGGGAAGAGAAAAAGATGAATTTTGTTGATCTTGTTTAATAGGGGGTGGGGTTTGTTGAGCAGTTTGTTTCATACCAACATCCTTTCCAAAATTCCTTTAACGGTAATATACGGTTGTATCGGCGAGTTCTTCTAAACGGCGATCGAGTTCATCCCCCGATTCGAATGTGTAGGATTGACGGAGCTTTAAAAGTTCATCGATCACTCGATCGATTTTTTTGGTCACTTCATCGGAATCATGAACATAGTTTTCCAAAATAGCTAATCGTTCTGGAGTTGGAGCAGAAGAACCGAATAAAGAAACAGCTTGATAGGCATTCTGATAATTTTTTTCCAAGACATCTTGGGCATTTTGCATCACTTGTTTATAGCGAGAACTCGAAATTAAAGACCCCTCAAAAGACTCATCAATGAGTGTTTCCACTTCCTGTTGACGCGTTTGTACATTTTGAATGTTTTCCTGAAGAGTATCCAATAACGCTTGATAAGCTGGAGCTGGCGCTTGCTTTATTTTAGGTAAAGGTGGCTTGACGGCAGAGGAGTTCACTTTAACAGTTGAAGTCATAGCCGGATGACAAAAGACCAGACCAAAGAAACACAAAAAGAAGCCTAGAAAGCTAAGAAGAAACGAAATAATTGCAAACCAGGACCAAGTTCTATTAAAGGCCAACATAAAAACGGAAAGAATTGAAATCAAAAGAAAGCCAATCATCATAACAATCTTTTTTAAAGAACTCATCTCTTGTAGAGATTGAAAATGCAAGGTGGTTTTGGATTTAGACATTGTGTTCGAGGCCCTTTTCAGGCTTCTTCCCCTTTCTAAAGGTTGCCTTTCTCTTTAAAAGGCGTAAGGTTCTTCTAAAATTTTAGCATGATCGCCTCATGTCGTTTCGAAACGTATCCTAAGGGAAAAAGGAAAAAATCCTAAAAAGGATTTGGACTTTTCTAAATCATAAAAAAAGCCTCAAAAAATGAGGCTTGTTGATTATTCGAGCTGTACGGTTAATTCCATGCCTTGTTCTATTTCGCTATCCACTGGAATGCTTTGCGCAATGGTGCGACCCGAACCAGTAAAGGTAATATTGAGTCCAGTCAATTGAGCAAAGGCGGTTAAATCTTTTCGAGTCCAACCGATTAAATCGGGCATGGTCCATTGTGATCCATTGGTTAAGATCATCACTTTATCATTGGCATTAATTGCCGTTCCCGCAGCAGGAAATTGGTTCACTACGGTATCGCCATTGCCGATCACAACCATTTTCACTGAAGTGTCCGCTAACATTTGGTTCGCATAGGCTAAAGAATGGCTAATCAAAGAAGGCATCGAACTCGATGTCCATTCTTGATACGTCGTGGCGTTATTGACCATATCGGTACTCATGTTTACGTTAGCCGTTTGTAAAGCGGCTTGCATGATGTTTTTAAAGGGATCAGGTGAGTAATTCAAATAGTTTTTTCCTTGCATTCCCCAAAGCACGATAACTTTTGGATCGTCCGCTGGAGCGGCGGCTAAAACGGTAGACGTATAGTTGGTTTTATCATATGTTCCTGTCTCTGGGTTATAAATTTCACCTGTACCCGTTTTAAGAGCCATGTCCACACCCTCAATGGCGAAGCGCTCACCTGTCATGCCCTCAGCCATAACGCCACACATCAAATCGATGGTTTGGCGAGCCGTTTCCGCTTTAATAGGGGTCCCGACCACTTGGGGTTCAAATTGTTGAATGACTTCTCCTGTGGTTCCATCGGTAATGGATTCCACTACATAAGGCTGCATCATTTTTCCATCATTAAAAATGGCGGTGTACGCTTTAGCCAAAGCCAACATCGTTAAAGAAGACCCCTGTCCAAATCCACTCGACATGTAGTCTGTGGCCTGATCAATGTTCAATTTTCCGGCAATCTCATTGACAAAGGGAATGTTGGTGTCTTCAAACAAATCAAAATCATCCACATAGCGTGCGACATCGGATTTGTTTAAATAGCGAGAAAGCAGTTCACAAAGAGCAATGTTTGACGAATGAGCAAGACCTTCGGCATACGTCAAAATTCCATAGTCATTTCCCAAGGCGTCCATAATGGGTGGATAATCCGTTTGATCTTGCGAGGCCACCCGCGTAATTTGACCACTGTATGGATCTACGGTGTAGTAAAATTCTCCCGCACGATATTTTTCATTCCAAGGATACACGCCTGCATCAATGGCCATGGCATAATAAAGCGGTTTAACTACCGAACCTGGTTCCACTAAGTATTCTGAGATATTGTCATTATAAGAAGGAATGACCAAATGAACATTTTGGTCAAAGGTTGGATAGGAAGCCCAAGCCAAAATTTTGCCTGTTTCTGGATCCATAACTAAGCACCAAGCCGTATTGGCTTTCGAGGACTTCATGGTTTCCTTCATGTTTTCTTCCACTGTTTGTTGCAACCCTGCATCAATGGTCAACTTCACCGTATCGCCACGAGTAGCCTCCTGCAATATCTCTTTACCGCCAGAAAGCTCTTGGTCAAGTTTCGTGGAACGATAGCGTTCATAACCATCTTCAGCTCCTAGATAGGAATCCATCGTTTTTTCCAAGCCTAATTTTCCACTAATGCGTCCTGTTTCATCATCATAAGCCGCAAAGCCAATCATGTGCGAAGAAAAAGGCGTCGTGGGGTATTCGCGTTTGGTCGTTTCAATAAAAGATAAACCAGGAATTTTCATGGCTTCTAATTTCTCTTTGACTTCACGATCAATGCGCTTAGTCCCAAGCCCCAATTCAATTTGGCTATATCCTTTTTCTTGGCCATTTTTTACTAAAGCCACGATTTCTTCTTCGTTAATGGTATCGCCTAGTACGGATTTTAAGGCCGCCGCAAACGCTACAGGATCTTCTACATAGTCATCCGCATTGGCTTCATCCGCTACGCGTAAGGCCGCTTCGACTTGTTCCGTTCGCCCTGCTTCTTGAGCTTGATCCAATACATCTTGGCGTTGTTTTTGGATGATGAGGTCTTCTTGTTCTTTTTCTTCTTCGGTACGAGTATCAAAGTTAGCCGCTAAGGTATAGGCTACTGTTTGACGAGCAATGACTTGGCCAGAACTGTCTAAAATTTCACCCCGTACGCCATCAATCACTTTGGTTTGTACCGAGTCACGAATGACCGAAGTCAGTGCGGTATGACCAGTCCACAAATGTTTTTGAGTAAACATGGTGTAACAAATCGAAAAAATGGCGAGTGCCATGCAACAAATAAAAACGATACTGACCGAAAGGATATTACGATTGGATTTTTTATCAATCGAAATGTCTTTTTTAGAGGTTTTGGAAGGAGATCGTTTTTTGTTGGATTTTTTGGACATTTTTCCTCTCCTTTCTTCCTTAATATTTTTATTATTTCTTTTCTATTTCGTTTCAGCTTTTTTTGATAACTTGTGAAAAAAAGCTGTGTAATCACTTTACAACAAAAAAAAGCAGTACGAAAGCTTCAATACGGAAAAAAGAAGACTTTCCATCTGCTTTAAGAATCCGAATTACTCGTAGAACTCGCTTGAGGACTTGAAGAATCGGATGAGGAACCATAGTAATATACATTGTTCGGATTTTCATACACTTGTCCCTCTAACATTCCCAGAACTCGGCTTTTTTCTTGAAGCTGAGCGATTTCCCCTTTGAGTTGTTCAATATTGGATTGACGTTGTTGAATGTCATACACCAATTTTTGATTTTCCACTGCAAGATTGTTGCTGTAGGAACTAAGGATCAAAGATGTACTAAAATACCCTAAGGCAAAGACAATAGCCACCACAATGGTTAGAGCATACGGCTTGGAAAAGAATGCTCTTTTTTTGTTGGATTTATTGGATTGTTTTTTTCTAGGCATTCCAAATTGGACTTACCCTTTGGCAAGCCCACCTCCTTTCTAAAAACAAAGCCCTTTAAACATCTAAACGCTCAATCCCACGCAGTTTAGCGCTATGGGCGCGTTGGTTTTCTTCAAGTTCAAGAGCACTTGCCACAATGGGTTTGCGATTGATCAAACGATACTTCAAGGTTTCATTTTGGGCTATAGGCATACGACGATTGACTTTTTTAGGCAAGGCGACCTTAGCAAAGGCTTGTTTCACTAAGCGATCTTCTAAAGAGTGAAAGGTAATGATCGCCATACGCCCCTGTGGCTTTAAGCGAGCCAATCCTTGATCTAAAGCCTGTTGCAATTGAGGCAATTCTTTGTTGACTTCCATGCGCAAAGCTTGAAAGGTTTGTTTAGCGGGATGGCCTTTTTTCTTTAAAATGGCTGCGGGTAAAGAATTTTTAATGACCTCGACAAGTTCAAAAGTGGTGTCAATAGGCTTTTGGGCACGAGCTTTTAAAATTCCATTGACAATGCGCCCTGCATTGGATTCTTCGCCATATTCGCGTAAAATACGCAAAAGCTCTTCTTTGGAATAGTGGTTGACAATAAACCAAGCATCCAAATCTTGCTCTTGATTCATACGCATATCCAATCTGGCATCATACCGATAGGAAAAGCCGCGGGATGGATCATCAAATTGAGGGGATGATACCCCAAGGTCCATTAAAATACCATCCACTTTTCCTACGCCAAGCTTATCGAGTTGTTCATCGAGTTGCTCAAAAGGAGCATGGATCAAGGTAAAATTAGAACCAATAGCTTCTAAGCGTTTTTCACTTTGTGCAATAGCTTCTTTATCCAAATCAAAGGCATACAAATGCCCTTTGGGAATGCGTTTTAAAATTTCACTGGAATGGCCGCCACGTCCAAGGGTGCAATCGACATAAATTCCATCCTCTTTGATCGCAAGTAGATCAAGAGATTCTGGTAATAAAACGCTGATGTGTTCCATAAGATCTTTTTCCCTCCGAAAAAAAAGCCTAAGACAATGGTCCTGTAAGTACCTGCTTGCCTTAGGGCTTGGTAAAGACTGCCAAAGTGTTTTTTCCTTCAGCCGTTTGGATCTTTTCCTGGTAGCAGCATTCCAATATTTTGAGCGACTTTTTCATAGCTTTGAAGCATTTCCTCTTGTACGGAATCCCACTTTTTTTTCGGCCAAATTTCCAAATGATTGGCTACGCCAAGAATGAGGCATTCTTTATCGAGTCCGACTTCTTGAATCAAAGACGCCGGAATCAAGATCCGCCCTTGCGCGTCCGGTTCCACTTCACATGCTTTCGCCATAAAGATGCGTAAAAAAATACGGGCATCCGAATTGGTGAGGGGCAATGTGGAATATTGCATAAAAAGACGCGTCCATTCTTCAAGAGGATAAACATTCAAACAGCCGTCTAAGCCACGGGTAATGAAGATTTGATCACCAAGTTCGCTGCGAAACTTGGCGGGCATAATCAACCGCCCCTTGCGGTCGATGTTGTGCACATACCCTCCCATGAACATGTGCCCTCACCCCCTAATAATACGACAGGCGTGATCCTTGTCTTGTAGGTTGAATTATACCGCTTTACCTACTCTTTCTCAATTTGATTGTAAAAGCCTTTAAGACAGAATACAATATGCGTTAAACTTTTTTTCTATTTAAAAGGAGTCTAAAAAGATCCTTTCAGGCTCCTAAAAAGAGCTTATACGTTTTGAAAGGATCTTTTTTTCATTATTTCTTTCGTTTTTGAAAGAAACGATGAAAAAAAGTAAACGAATCATTTGACCTAAGGAAGAGATTTCTTTTCTCTTTAAAATTCCTTTTCTTTGACGCCTTTCCATGCAATACGGCAGAATTTTGGGACGCACAGCTTATAATTTCAGTAAAAGAAATGGAGAGTGATTATGAATTTTCTTAGCTTTATTCTCGCGCTCTGTCCCATCATTTGTTTAATCATTGCGATGATGGGTTTCAAGCTTCCTGCTTGGAAAGCGGCGATTGCCGCCGCAGTTGTCGCCGCGATTGAGGCCTTGCTCTATTGGAAAACGCCCGCTACCGTTGTTGGCATGGCCGCGGTAGAAGGAGCAGCCATGGCGCTTTGGCCGATTGTCCTTGTCATTGTCGCTGCCGTCTTTACCTACAATTTAGTGTGCGCGACGGGTGGTATGGATGTCATCAAATCCTTATTAACCAGCGTTTCCTCCGATAAGCGCGTTTTGGTGCTTTTAGTTGCTTGGTGCTTTGGTGGCTTTATGGAAGGAATGGCGGGATTTGGAACCGCTATTGCCATTCCCGCTGGAATGCTTTTAGCCATGGGGTTTAATCCTTTATTCTCCTGCCTAGTGTGTTTGATCTCCAATGGTTTTCCAACTCCTTGGGGTTCGATTGGTATTCCTACAGTAACCGTAGCCAACTTACTTGGTTATCCCAATACCATTTCGCTTTCCACTATGCAATCGATTCAAGCAGCGATCTTCTTTTTGATCGTACCTTTTGTCTTGGTTGTTTTGACTGGTAAAGGAACCAAAGCCTTAAAAGGCATGATTGGCATTTGCTTAGTCTCGGGCCTTTCCTTTATTTTACCTATGCTTTTGGTTTCGTATACCTTAGGGGCTGAACTGGTTATGGTCATTGCTTCGGTTTGTTCCTTAGCTTGCACGATTTTGATGGCTCGCTTTGTAAAACCCGATCCTGAATACCAAATCAATGCCACGCTTGAAAAAAAGGAAGAAAAGACAGCCCAGGCTATTACTCTAAAAGAAGCCTTAGTAGCCGTTGCGCCTTTCCTATTTATCTTTGTCTTCTTGCTTGGCACTTCAAAAATGGTTCCTCCGATCAATGATTTCTTAGCCCAATTTTCTTCGAAGGTCTACTTTGTCAACGATCAAAGCGCTACAACTTTTACCTGGATCAATACCCCTGGTGTCTGGATCTTCTTATCGGCGATTTTAGGAGCTCTGATTCAAAAGGCAAGCTTTGATACCTTCAAATCGGTGTTTGTATCAACGCTTAAACAAATGTCTGGTTCCATTATGGTCATGATTTCCGTTTTAGCCGCAGCTAAAATTATGATTTATTCGGGTATGATCAGTGATATCGCTAAATTCGCGATTGCGGCGATGGGTAGTCTTTATCCAATTATTGCTCCTTGGCTTGGTTGCTTAGGAACCTTTGTAACGGGTAGTGGAACTTCATCGGGTGTACTCTTTGGTCAAGTACAAGCCGATGCGGCTGCCGCCTTAAATATGGATCCTTATTGGGTTGTTGGTTTAAACGCCATTGGAATTGGGGTCGGCAAAATGTTATCGCCTCAATCCATTGCGATTGCTCTTTCAGCGGTTGGTGGCTTGAAAGAAGACTCTAAGCTTTTAAAGATGGTTCTTCCTTATGGAGCAGTCTTCTTAATTTTAACCTCTGTAGTTGCGTGGGTTGGAACCATTCTAATTCACTAAAAAAGTCCAAAGCCAACTGGCTTTAAACAAAAGGCTAGGTCCAGAAGACCTAGTCTTTTTTTAACGCCATCCTTGATTTTGTCCATAGGCCACCAGTGTTTCGATATTTTGGATTTCAATGGGAGATAAAAGGGTATCACGCTGCGCATCGAAGGCGGAAGAGGAATAGATTGGGGTATACCAACTTTGGGATTCAAAATAGCTTTTATATTTTGGAGTATCAAAGCTTCGTCCTTTTCGTGCATAAATTTCATTAATAGCAAGTTCTAAATCCGCTTGGGAATGCACGCTTTGGGCCACTTGTTCATAAGAATAAGCTTGGGTGGCACTGTTGGGTAAGACAAAGGCATTTTGAGCTGGTGAAGTGGGAGGTGTTGAAGTTTGGGGCGCAGAAGGGGTAGGGGATGCCGGTGGCGTACTGGCTACTGAGGGTTGAGTTGGCGTAGGGGTAGCCACTTTGATCTGATTTTGAGCTTGTTGAGTTTTCACTTTTTCTTGTTCTTTTTGGGCATCCTGTTGCTTACGAGCGACTAAATCGCTATCTTCACCAATTAAGCCCATAGCTTCATCCAAGATGGCAAGCGCTTTTTGATAATTTTTGGCCTCTTCATAATGCTTAGCTGCTTCAAGCGCATCGGATTTTAGGCTTTTTTTCAAAGCCGCTTGAGCCTCTTTTAAAGAAGTACTCTCTGGAAAAAGAGTTAGCCCAGTAGCTAAAGTCGTTAGCGCTTGGGAAGGATCACTTTGATCGTTGGCTTGCTTAAGAATTTGGGAAATTTCTACTTCATTTTCATAATCGCGTTGGCTTTTTAATAAAGATTGATTATTTGGATGCTTTTCTAACCCTTTTTCAATCGTGGTGAGCGCCCCTTGGGGATTATTTTGATCCGCTAATGTTTGAGCTTCACTCAAAATCGCTTGAATGGAGGCTTGTTGTTGATTTTGGGTAATTTGATCGGAAAACATCAAAGCAAAATAGACGACCATACCAATGGCTACGACAATGCCAAACAGTCCTAAAATTTTTAAGCCGGTATACGAAGCGCCTGCCGAAACACTTGGCTTAAAAGAACTTGCTCCAAATGTTTTTTCGCTTTGGTCAAAAGAAAGACTCTTCTCTTGCTTTTGACCTGCTTCTTGAGCTTCCTTGGCAAATTGAAATCCTTGCGGTTGGGTTAAATTCTCTTGAGCGAGTACTTTAATATGAGCTTTTGAAGAAGTCTCTTTTAAAGGCTCATTTTCCAAAATCGAAGAGTCTAACTTGTCAGAGGATTGGTTTAAAGGAGTGGGGGAAGGCTCTTGCCTAAGTGGCTTTTGAATTGAATTGACTTGATGCGTTTCTTGATTTTGATTGGGCGTATCTTTTGTATCTTGTTGGGGTGAGATTTTATTTTCCATATGCGTTTTACCATACAATATCTTCAGCAAAAAGATGTCTTAACCTAGAGCGAACATCGGTATTCAATTTTTTGTTACACTGAAGACGAATCATCTTCACTGTAACAAAAAAAAAGAAAAAGATTTATTGATTCTTTATGACTTCTTTGAGGTTATTTTATTGAGCCTTGTCTTTTTCATTTTAAAGAGGTTCGTTTTTTTGACCATAAAAGAAAGGAAAAGTCCCTTCCTTGGGAATCTTATTGTATATGAAATCCTCTCATTCTTTGTTGAGTCTCCTTTGTTGTGCCGCTTTATGCGGTTGTAGTGCTTCTAATCAAAGCGCAAGTGTTTCTGTTTCTAGTGCAACCACTTCCACCTCTTCTAGTGAAGCGATTCAAGAAGATGATCTCGAGACTCTATCCACTTTGACTTTAATTCAACAAAAGGGCTATGACCAATTTTCTTGGACACTTTTTCAAAATACCCTTGAAGCCCAAAACAATTCGCTGATCAGTCCTCTTTCGGCTTTTTTTGCCCTTGGTTTAACCGCCAATGGAGCCAGTGAGGAAACGCTAACTCAAATGGAAAACGTGCTAGGAATGCCAATAGAAGATTGCAATGCACTGTGTGCCACCATTCTGGCTCAATGGGCGGAGGATCCTAAAGCCCAAATGCAACTCGCAGATTGTATCTGGTTTAACGAAGAACGTTTAACAGGGTTACAGGAATCCTTTGAGTCTGTAGCGATTGAAGACTATGCAGCCCAATTGTTTATCGATCCTTTAAATGAAAGCTCCATAGAAAAAATCAATACCTGGGTAGCGAGTCATACCAATCAAATGATTTTAAATATGGTTGATTCCTTACCCAGTGATGTAGCCATGATCTTAATCAATGCTTTGGCTTTTGAAGCCGCTTGGCAAAGTGCTTATAGTAGTGAGGATATCTCGGCTATGGACTTTACTAACGCGGATCAAACGACCACTTCAGTGCAAATGATGACCAAAACTGAATACGCCTATCTTGAAAATCAAGGCTTTAAAGGCTTTGTTAAAGGGTATGATGAAGGACACTTTGCTTTAGCGGTGTTATTGCCTCAAGACGAAAATCAATCCTTAGAGGAAGCCCTCCAAAAAGTAAATTCTCAAGAGTTTATCAATAGCTTATTTGCCTCAAGCTATCATGAAGTGCATACGGGCCTTCCACAATTTAGCTTGGAAACATCTATGGATTTAAAAGAAGCCCTTCAAAAGGCGGGAATGGTTCAAGCTTTTGAAAGCGATGCGAATTTCTCCAATATGGCTCAATCCCCTTTATATATTGGAGCGGTTAAACAAAAAGCCAAAATTGAAGTGGATTTGAATGGAACCAAAGCTGCCGCGGCTACAGATGTGCAAATGATGGCAATGGGTGCTTTGGACCAAGAAGAGCCAGCTGAGGTGATTTGTGATCGGCCTTTTGTGTATTTCTTACTGGATACTGACCACTTAATTCCAGTTTTGATGGGGACTGTCAATTCCTTAGTTACCATGGAATCGTAAAAAAATAAGAGAGAAATTGAAAAAACTTTGGAAAACTTTTAAAGACTGGCCCGTAACCATCTTTTACAATGAATCCACAAGAAAGGAAAGCGCCTCAAGTCGAGGCCTTATAGGTAGATATGAAACCATTTCGCTCTTTACTTAGCGCTCTTTGTTGCACCGCCTTATTTTGTGGATGTGGGCAAAGCGAAAGCAGTTCAAAACAAAGCGCTTCAAGTTCACAACCAGTTGCCTTAGAAACAAATGAACGAGAAGGATACAATCAATTTGCTTGGACGCTCTTTCAAAACACATTTAAAGAAAAAGAAAACAGTCTTATTTCGCCACTTTCCGCATTCTTTGCCCTTAGCTTAGTGGCCAATGGTGCTGATGGCCAAACTCTTGCACAAATGGAAGAGGTTCTTGGTATGCCTTTGGCCAGCTTGAATGGCTTTTGTGCAAGCCTTTTAAAAGATTTGGCTAGTAATCCCCAAGCGCAATTGCAACTTGCTAATGCCATTTGGCTTGATCCCGATCGAATTGGCTCTTTGCAAGAGATGTTTAATACCATTGCTACTCAAGCCTATGAAGCACAAGTCTTTGATAAGCCTTTTGATGCCAGCACGGTAAAAGACATCAATGACTGGGTATCCAACCATACAAATGGGTTAATTGAAGAGATGATGCAAAATCTTTCGGGTGATACCGTGATGGTTTTGATCAATGCTCTCGCTTTTGAAGCCCAATGGCTTAAAGTCTATGAGGAAAGTGCGATTCAGCCTCAATCGTTTCATAACACCGATGGCTCAGACTCACAAGTTCAAATGATGTACAGTGAAGAATCATCCTATTTTGAAGTCGAAGGCTTACAAGGGTTTTTAAAGCCCTATGAAAAAGATCGCTATGGATTAGCGCTTTTCATTGCCCAAGACGCGAATCAATCTTTGGATGAAGTACTCCAAAAAGCGGATGGAAAAAAAGTATTAGAAGCACTAGCTAGTCCTCAAGTGCGAAGTGTAGATGCGGGATTGCCACAATTTTCCTTTGATGATTCCAAAAAACTCAATGATGCCCTACAAGAAGCTGGTCTTCTGGATGCTTTTTCGAGTGAACAAGCGGATTTTTCTAAGCTTGTCACCAATAGCAAAAACCTAGCCATTAGTGAAGTGTTACAAAAAACCAAAATTATCGTGGATGCCAAGGGGACTAAAGCCGCAGCCGCTACGGAAATTATGGTGGATGAAACCGCCTTTATTGGTGAAGAGGAGTCTATTCGCATCGTCTGCGATCGTCCCTTTTTCTATGTCTTACTTGATCTACAAACTAAAACCCCTCTTTTAATGGGTGTGATGGAAAATTTAGCTTAACTTGATAGGCGGGCCTTTCGGCTCGCCTTTTTCGGAGATTAAAAATGTATTTAAAAGAAGATGTAATAGTCAAACAAGAAATTAAAAAAAGCCGATTTATTGGGATTTTAACCCGTGTTAAATCCATTGAGGATTTTAAGGCCTTTATTGCCAAACTCAAAAAAGAGTATCCCCAAGCTACGCATTATTGTTCGGCTTGTAAAATTGGCAACACGACTCATTCAAGTGATGATGGCGAACCCGCTGGTACAGCTGGACGGCCAATGCTTGATGTGCTTCTTGGCCATCAAGCCGATGAAATTGGCGCAGTAGTAATCCGCTATTTTGGCGGAACTCTACTCGGTAAAGGCGGCTTAGTACGGGCTTATTCCTCCACAACAGCTTTAGCTTTAGAGGAAGCCGAGTTTTTAGAAGCGCAACTTCTCGGTCTTTATGAACTGAGTACTGATTATGGACTGGCTGGTCGGGTTGAAGCGGCTTTAAGGACGTTAGGCGTTGAGGATTTACAAGTTTCTTATGGGCAACAAGCCTTGTTTACCTTTTTATTCTCAGAAGATCCCAATCCGTTTTTATCCCAAAAGTTTTCTGGCCAAGTCCAAGCCAAGTTGCTTCAAGAATGCCAACTTGAACGATAAAATCCAAAAATGACCATTTTTTGACTAAAAGTAACCTTATTTCTTTTTTCAGAAAATTCCATGAAAGTTCACACAATACATCGGTATTTTTTTGATGACAAAATGGTAAGGTATAATCCAACTCAGATCGTCTACGATCTAAAAAAGGAGGATTTGTTATGTGGCTTTTAGTAGCTTTAATCGTTGTGGGAATCTTTTTATTGTTGCCTTTTTTTGGCTTGTTTTTAACGATCTTATTGTTGTTTTTGCCGTTTATATTGTTTACAAGTCGTCCAACTATTCGTGTTTATACCAAATCCTTCCCCGCCCATCCCAATTCCCCTTCCAAAAAAATAGATTCGTTGGATATCATCGATGCGGAATATACTGAGCATCCTTCTATGGAAAAATAAGTGACTTTTAATGAGATGCAAGGACTAAGAGAATTCAGGTGAGTTCTCTTTTTTTGTTTATTTGACGAAAAAGCCGTAGCGTTTTCAGACTTGCCTTATTTTTTAAACCAAATGTAAAGAGTAGACTAATGAACTATAGGAAAAATTAACATCAAGCCAAAAGCTTGATTTTTAAATATCTCTCTAGAAAAGGAGGAATCTTAGATGAAAACAGCGGTTATTGATGTTGGCGGGGGAATGCGCGGAATGTATGCTACAGGCGTCTTGGATGCCTGCTTAGAAACGAACGTGGAATTTGATTTGGCCATTGGCGTGAGTGCTGGATCCGCTAATTTGATGTCCTATTTAGCCAAGCAATTTGGTCGAAACTATATGTTTTATCGCGAATATTCTAAACGTCCTGAATATATGTCCATGGAGAATTATTTCCATACGGGATCCTTTATCAATATGGACTACATTTATAACACGTTATCCGATACCGATGGAGAATATCCCATTGACTATAAGGCTTTTGAAGCCTCTAAGCAGCAAATGATTGTGGTGGCGACCAATGCCATTACGGGTAAACCAGCCTATTTTGATCGTCATTGGTTTAGTACAAACAATTGTGACATCATCAAAGCAAGTTGCTCGATTCCTGTAGTCAATCATCCTTATATGATTGCAGGATTGCCTTTTTTTGATGGGGCCTTATCCGATCCTATTCCTTTAGATAAAGCTTTTGAACTCGGTGCGGATAAAGTGGTTATCATTTTGACCAAACCAAGCGATTTTGATCGTAAATCGTTTAAAGATCGGACTATCGCTATGCTAATGAAGGACTATCCTTTAGCGGCTGAAGGATTACGCAGTCGAGCGGATCGTTACAATCAAGTGGTTCATCAAGCGAAAGAACTGGAAAAAGAAGGAAAAGTTTTGATCGTGGCTCCTGATGATACGTGTGGAATTGATACGCTCGCCCGTTCTCCTGAAAAGATGCATCGCTTGTATCTCAAAGGCTATTTAGATGGCTTAAAGATTAAAGACTTTATTGAGGCACCACTTAAAGTCAAAAGTTAAGAAAAAACTGCTCCTAAAAAGAGCAGTTTTTTCTTATAAAGCGTAGACGGAAGCTTTTACTTGATCGGTGTGTTCTTTACCGGTTAAGGCTTCTAAAATCAAAAACGCAAAATCGATGGCGGCCGCGGCCGAACGACCGGTAATTAAATTACCATCTTGAACCGCATTTACATCATGATAGGTTCCTCCAAAGTCTTCGTTCATAGAAGTAAAGCAGGTATAGTCTTTGTCTTTGAGTAACCCCATATGGCCCAAAATCGTAGGAGCCGCACAAATAGCCGCAGTCGTTTTTTGGGGATCGTTTGCAAACGTTTCAATGAGTTTTAATACTTCAGGATTGGCTTCAAGTTTTGCATAATGAGGGCCTCCTGGAATAACCAACACGTCTACATCCGAAAAGTCATAATCTTTCATAGGAATAGCAGGAGAATAGGTGACACCAAAACGACCAGTCACTTCTTTTGTATTGGGAACACTGATCAAATCCACCTGCATTCCTCCACGACGAAGCAAAGCAATTGGTCCCATTGCTTCTAATTCTTCAAAGCCATTATCCATAATGACAGCTGCTTTTTTCATATATTTTCCTCCTTTTTATTTTTATTGTAGTCCAAAAGAACTTGGAGTTTTACTTAAAAAAGCCAACCGAAAGGAGTTGGCTTTACAAAAGTTTTAAGAAAACATTGGAGTAGACAAATAGCGATCGCCTGTATCGGGCAGTAAAGCAACAATCGTTTTACCTTCGTTTTCGGGTAAAGCGGCAAGCTTTTTAGCCGCTGCTACAGCCGCTCCAGAAGAAATGCCAGCTAAAATGCCTTCTTTTTGGGCCAATTCCCGACCTGTTTCATACGCTTCATCATCGGTAACTCGCATAACCTTGTCATAAATCTTGGTATCCAACGTATCGGGAACAAATCCTGCTCCAATGCCTTGAATGCCATGTTTTCCAGCATATCCCTTTGATAAAACAGGAGAGCCTTCTGGTTCAACGGCTACAATTTCCACATTCGGGTTTTGTTCTTTGAGATATTTTCCTACACCCGAAATCGTTCCGCCAGTTCCAATACCAGCTACAAAGATATCCACTTTTCCATCGCTATCGTTCCAAATTTCTGGACCTGTCGTGAGGTAATGGGCTTCAGGATTGCTTTGGTTTTCAAATTGGCTGGGGACAAAAACATCTCCAATTTCTTTGGCGAGTTCTTCAGCTTTGGCAATAGCCCCTTTCATGCCTTGCGCTCCTGGGGTTAAAACGAGTTTAGCTCCATAAGCCTTTAACAAATTCCGCCGTTCTACCGACATGGTATCGGGCATCACAATGATAACTGGATAACCTCTTTGGGCCGCAACCATTGCTAAACCAATTCCAGTATTGCCAGAAGTGGCTTCGATAATGGTCGTTCCTTTTTTCAAAAGGCCTTGTTTTTCCGCATTTTTAATCATGTTTAAAGCCGCCCGATCCTTTACGGAACCCGCTGGATTAAAGGATTCTGGTTTTACCACTAAACGAGCTTTCAAATCATGATCTTTTTCAATGTTTTGAACTTCTACTAAAGGAGTATGTCCTACAAGCTCAAGAATATTAGAATGAATTGTCATGTTACTTTTTCCTTTTCAAATCTGACCTTAGTATAAGCTACTGAGAGAAAAAAGCAGGATTTTGACCTAAAACCATTTTTAGGAAAATAAAAAAGGCGATCTCACCTATGGTAAGTTCACCTTTTAAAGCCTTACTTTTTAAGCAATTTGAGATTTAAGCCACGCAAAGATAAAGCCATCTAAATCTCCATCCAACACCGCTTGCGCTTGACTGGTTTCATAGCCTGTTCTTGCATCTTTTACCATCGTATAGGGATGCAAGACGTAGTTACGAATTTGACTGCCCCATTCATTGGCCTTGGTTTCCCCTTTAAGTTCGGCAATTTTCTTTTGTTGCGTTTCAATTTCCCGTTGTAAAAGACGGGATTTTAAAATGTTGAGGGCTTCTTCGCGGTTTTGAATTTGGCTCCGTCCCGATTGGCAAGTCGCAACAATTCCCGTAGGTTTATGGACCATGCGAATTGCGGAGTCCGTTTTGTTAATGTGTTGACCCCCAGCTCCTGAAGCCCGTTTGGTTTCCACTAACAAATCTTCAGGCCGAATTTCAATTTCGATTTCATCGTTAAATTGAGGCATGACTTCTACCGAGGCAAACGAAGTATGTCGTCTTGCTCCGGCATCAAAAGGCGAAATGCGCACCAAACGGTGGACCCCTTTTTCACCCTTTAAATAGCCATAAGCTTTTTCACCTTCGATTAAAATCGTGGCCGATTTAATGCCGGCTTCTTCGCCTTCTTGATAGTCCAACACGGAGACTTTAAAGCCCTTAGCCTGAGCATAGCGGGTGTACATACGAAACAACATCTCGGTCCAATCGCACGATTCGGTCCCCCCTGCGCCGGGATGAAATTCTAAAATGGCATTGGAGTTATCGTATTCACCCGATAACAAGACTTTCACTTCAAAAGCATCCATTTTTTCGACCGCTTCTTGGGCTTCCAAAGAGGCCATCTCCAAAAGCTCTTCATCCATTTCCACTTTTAAAGCCTCTACCGTTTCATTGAGGCCATCAAAAAGTTGGCGCAACTCTTCATAAGAGTTTGTGATGTCTTTTAGGCCGTTTTGTTTACGAATAATGGATTGCGCTTTTTTTTGATCACTCCAAAATCCTTCTTGGGCCATCAATTCATCATACGTTTCAATTTGCTGTTTCTTACTTGGTAAGTCAAAGTGACTCACCTAGAGCGTTCAACTTCTCTAGGTGAGTCGAAAGGGTTTGTTTAAGCTCGAACAGTTCCATTTTCCGCCTCTTTGTCTTGGCTTTTCGTTTCGCTTGTACCTTCTGAAGTCACTGTAACGGAGTTTCCGTTTTCCAATTTCATGGTGACTTTGGCATTTTTATTTTGAGCGACGATACGCTTAGCTGCTTCTAATACACTGGAATTTCCCACTTGGACTTGAGGCCGTAAACGAACCTTTAATAAGTAGGAAGCAATTTCACGGTCAATGCGCTGATTCATTTCTTCAAACATATCAAAGCCTTCTTGGACATATTGTTGCAAGGGGTTATTTTGCGCATAGGAACGCAAGTAAATACCACTTCTCAATTTATCCATGCGGTCAATGTGTTCTACCCAGTTACGGTCGATGTTACGCAAAACAACTGTCTTTTCAAAAGGTAAAAATTGAGCTTTAGAAGCTTCGATTTCTGCTTCATAGCCGTTCCAAATTTTATTGAAGATATAGGTTTTCAATTCGTCGTAGGATTTGCCCTCTAACTCTTCAACATGGAAGGCACGATCTTTGGTCATGCCAATCATATCGAGAGATTTAACAAGACCAGGTAAATCAACGGTATTTTTCTTCGCTTCGGATAAGTTGGCTTGTAAAGATTGCTCTACGACTTTTTCGAAAATCAATTTCACCATGTCATGAACATCTTCACTTTCCAATACCTTATTGCGTTGATCGTAAATGATTTCGCGTTGACGGCGTAAAACATCATCGTAATCCAACAAGTTTTTACGGGTATCGTAGTTAAAACCTTCTACTTTCCGTTGCGCCATAGTAATGGAGCGCGTAACCTGTTTGGAAACGATTTGTTCTTCTCCAAGAGAAGAGAACAAGTTTTTCAATTTTTCAGTTCCAAACCGTACCATCAAGGAGTCTTCTAAGGAAACATAAAAACGAGAGAATCCAGGATCTCCTTGACGACCAGAACGACCGCGTAATTGGTTATCAATACGACGCGATTCATGACGTTCTGAACCAAGAACAGCCAAACCACCGAGTTCACGACTTTCTTTGGTCAGCTTAATATCCGTACCACGACCCGCCATGTTAGTGGCAATGGTTACAGATTTAGGACGACCAGCTTTGGCAACGATTTCCGCTTCACGTGCGTGGTTTTTGGCATTCAAGACTTCGTGAGGAATGCCTTCTTGGACCAACATTTGATGGAGCAATTCGGAAACTTCAACCGCAATGGTTCCCACCAAAACCGGCTGCCCGCGATCATAAAGTTCCCGCACTTTACGCACCAAGGCTTTGTATTTATCCTCTTTGCGGCCATAAATTTCATCTGGCAAATCTTGACGTTGTACGGGACGGTTTGTGGGAATGACAATAACGCGCATGTTGTAGGTATTTAAAAATTCTTCTTCTTCCGTTTTCGCTGTACCAGTCATACCCGCTAATTTTTCGTAAAGGCGGAAGAAGTTTTGATACGTAATCGTCGCTAGAGTAGCTGTTTCTTCTTTAATGGGAACATTTTCTTTGGCTTCAATGGCTTGATGCAATCCATCAGAGTAAGCTCGCCCTGGCATAATACGACCGGTAAATTGGTCAACAATGACGATCTCTTGCTCATCACTTACGACATATTCCACATCTTTCATCATAATGTAGTTGGCTTTTAAGGCCTGATTGATGTGGTGAACGAGTTGGGTATTTTCCAAATCGTACAAGTTTTTCATATTGAAGAACTTTTCCGCTTTTTCTACCCCACTATCGGTTAACATGACTTGACGCGTTTTTTCATCAATGTCGTAGTCTCCCGATACGATTTTTTGTTCCTTGGAATACTTGTCGTATTCGTATTCGGGTTCAGTTAAGGTTTTTACAAAGCGATCCGCCGCTACATATAAATTGGCAGTATCTTTTTTCCCTCCCGAAATAATCAATGGTGTACGCGATTCATCAATTAAAACGGAATCGACCTCATCGATAATGGCCATATACAAGCCACGCAAGACACGGTCATGAACATCCGTCACCATGTTGTCGCGTAAGTAATCAAATCCTAGTTCGGAGTTGGTGGTGTATGTAATATCGCAGGCGAAGGCTTCGCGTTTTTCGGCAGGACTCATTTCTCGACGGTTAACGCCAACGGTCAATCCTAAAAAGCGATACACTTCACCCATCCAAGCAGCATCACGACCCGCCAAATATTCGTTGACGGTGATCACATGAACCCCTTTGCCTTCTAAGGCGTTCAAATAAACAGCCATAGTGGCCGTCAAGGTTTTTCCTTCACCGGTTTTCATCTCGGCAATATCCCCACGATGCATCGCGGTTGAACCTTCAATTTGTACCTTATAGGGTTTTTCACCGATCACGCGATATGCAGCTTCACGAGCTGTCGCAAACGCTTCAGGAAGCAAATCATCAAGCGTTTCTCCTTTGGCTAAACGCTCCCGATACTCTATCGTTTTGTGTCTGAGTTCATCATCGCTTAAGGCCTTCATTTCGGCTTCATGGGCAATGACCTCATCCGCTGTTTTTTCCAGTTTTTTCAGTTCTCGCGCTTCTTCCGAGAACAAACCTCCAAAAAGAGCCATATTTTCTCCTCTCACTTTATGATTAAACAAGCTTATACTTGTTGGAATCTTCCATCATAAACCTCTGTTTGTCCTATCCTCTACTTTTCTATACGCCACTTTAGGTTTTAAAATCAGCGAGAAAAATAAAGTAAAAAAAAGAGGGCTAAGCCAAACGAAGGCAAGCTTTTGTTTGAAAATCTCGGCAATCAATTCTAAAAAGAATCATTTTGCCTAAAAATACGCCAAAAAAGCGCTTGAGATTTCTTAAACTTGTTTATAGTACGATATTATTCACGAATAGTAAACTATCATTCCAACCCATTGTTTCAAACTACAATGTGAAAAAATTGGATGCGTAATTTTTCTTCCCCATTTTTTTCAAGAGTAAACCATTCGACAGGTAAAGCTTTTGATTCTTTTTCCCTATAAAATATAAGGATCACTTCGGATTATAGAAAACCTTCAACCAAATTTCCTTTCAAATTCCTTTTTGATCGCACTAAAAGCGAAAGCGCTTAAAAGAGACGAAAAAAAGGCCAGAATTCGTTCTGACCTAAATGTGGTTTTCTTTCTTAGTGTTCTTGAAGCGCATTGCTATTGATGGGCAAAATATAATTTTCAATAAATT
>CAYMGC010000012.1:0-25601 GCA_964389885.1 uncultured Erysipelotrichaceae bacterium
TGATAATATAGCCGATTAATATAATAGCTTGCTATATAGTTTAACCCAAAAGAAGCTCCTAAAATCGCCGATTGCATGTGGCGCTTTTTATTTGGACTCTTCTTTTTAAGCAAGTTAGAGAAAAAAGATTTTTAAAATCTTAAAAGAGAAAGGAGGCGTTGGATGTCTTGTCAAGCGGAGGAAATTTCTTGGTATTTTAAAGTCATTAACAATACCTTGCGTTCGCGGTTTGACACGGTTTTAAAGGAAGAAGGATTAACAAAGGTTCAATTTGAGGTGCTGATTTATATTTTTGAACAAACGGAAAAGGGAATTCGGGTGATTCAACGGGATGTAGAAACCCACTTTCAAATTTCCAATCCTTCTGTTTCGACCATGATTACGCGTTTGGAAACCAAAGATTTATTGGCTCGTGAATCAGGAGAAAAGGATCGTCGAAAGCGCTATCTCCTATTGACACCCAAAGCGCAGGGACTTGTTAAGAAAATGCATCAACAAATTCAAGAAGTTCAAACTGTGATGCTTACCGATATGGATCCAGAGCTTTTAAAGGCTGGAGTAGCGTTTTTAAAACAGATTTTATGCAATTTAACCAATAAGGAGGTGGTTAAGGGTGATTTCGACACTTGCCAGTCAAATTAAACAATACAAACGAGAAACGATTCTCACGCCGATTTTAGTGGCCCTTGAAGTTCTCCTGGACATTTTGATTCCATTTTTAATGTCTAAAATGGTCAATGAAGGCATCAGTACAGGAAATATGGGAATCGTTTGGAAGTATGGTCTTTTGATGTTTTTGGCAGCAACTTTCGCTTTAATTACGGGTGGCCTATCCGGACGTTATGCGGCCATTGCTTCAGCCGGATTTGCTAAAAACTTGCGCGAAGCGGAATTCAATAACATTCAAAACTTTGCGTTTTCCAATATTGATGAGTATTCCACTGGAGGATTGATTACCCGTTTAACAACGGATGTGACCAACGTGCAAAACTCCTTTCAAATGCTTATTCGAGTAGCCGTTCGTGCGCCATTAAACTTTTTGATGGCCCTTATCATGGTGTTTTATTTGTCCCGTGAAATTGGCTTTGGATTGCTGGTTATTTTAATTCTTTTAGCCATTTCGCTCTTTTTCTTAATTCGTAAAGCGGGTCCTACTTTTAACGAAATGTTTAAAAAGTACGATAAGCTCAACGAAGAAATTCAAGAAAACATCACAGGGATTCGTGCGGTTAAATCCTTTGTACGGGAAGATTATGAGATCAATCGCTTTGATGCTCGTTCTACGGATATTTATGACATCAATAAAAAAGCGGAATTATTGATGATTTTAAACCAACCACTCATGCAAGCCGCGATGTATTGTTCCATTCTTTTAGTGGCTTGGTTTGGGGCCAACTTAATTGTTTACGGACAAATGGAAGTTGGAACCATGATGTCTTTGTTTACTTACATTATGAACTTATTGATGTCGTTAATGATGTTTTCTATGATTTTGGTCATGATTACCATGTCTGCGGCTTCGGCTAAACGAATTGTTGAAGTCATCAATCAAGTCTCTTACTTACAATCTCCAGCCAATGGAATTAAAGAAGTGAAAGATGGCAGCATTGATTTTGACCATGTGTACTTCAACTATGCCGAACAAGTGGATGGACACTTTGTTTTACGCGACATCAATTTCTCTTTACCTTCGGGTACTACTTTAGGTATTTTAGGGGGAACGGGATCATCTAAATCCTCCTTAGTTAGCTTAATTCCTCGTCTTTACGATGCCACCGAAGGAGCAGTCAAAGTAGGTGGAGTTAACGTCAAAGACTATGACTTAAAGACGTTGCGCGATTCGGTAGCGATGGTTTTACAAAAGAACGTGTTGTTCTCAGGTTCCATTAAAGAAAATATGCGTTGGGGAGATGCTGAGGCGACCGATGAAGAAATTGTAGAAGCGTGTAAATTGGCCCAAGCGGACGAATTTATTTCAAGAATGCCAAACGGCTACGATACCTATATTGAGCAGGGGGGAAGTAACGTTTCAGGTGGACAAAAACAGCGCTTGACGATTGCGCGTGCTTTGTTGAAAAAACCAAAAATCTTGATTTTGGATGACTCCACTTCAGCCGTCGATACCACAACCGATGCTTTAATTCGTGAAGCATTCCGTACCAAAATTCCAGATACTACTAAAATCATCATCTCACAACGCGTCTCTTCTTTGCAGGATGCAGATCAAATCATGGTGTTGGATAAAGGGCATTTAGTCGCTATGGGCACCCATGATGAATTGCTCAAAACCAATGAGATTTATCGCACCACCTGGCAGGCTCAACAAAAAGGAGGTGACGAAGATGCCAAGTAGCTCTCAACCGACTCAATTTTCTAAGCCTAAAAATCGCAAGCCTGTGTCTTTAAAAGATTTAAATTCAGGCGAATTGAAGCGTATTATTGCTATGGTTTGGGAATCGCATAAGGTGAAATTCATCTGTATCATCTTTTTGATTTTGATCGCTTCCTTTGCTAACGTTTATGGAAGCACTTTCCAACAAACGTTAATTGACAATTACATTACTCCAATGGTGCAAAGTGGTTCAAAAGATTTTTCTCCTTTGCTTGGAGCCTTAGCTCAATTGGCGATGGTGTACTTAATTGGGGTTGTAGCCACCTATACTTGGAACCGCTTGATGGTATATATCAGCTTAGGAACACTCAATGAAGTTCGGGAACGCTTATTCAATCACATGGAAACGTTGCCGATTGCCTATTTTGATACCCATGCTCATGGCGACATTATGTCAGTGTATACCAACGATACCGACACTTTGCGTCAGTTGATTTCTCAATCTCTTCCGCAAATGTTTTCGTCTTTGGTTATGATTATTTTTGTCTTTATTTCAATGCTTCGTCTTTCTCCGGTTTTAGCTTGTTTAACGCTTGTGTTTGCGATTGGGATGTTGTTTTTATCACGAACCATCACCAGTTATTCCGGACGCTATTTTAAAGAACAACAAGCTGAACTTGGAAAAGCCAACGGCTACATTGAAGAAATGATTGAAGGATCTCGCGTCATTAAAGTGTTCTCGCATGAATCGGCTGTTAAAGAAGATTTTGCTAAAATCAACAATGCTTTAGAACATGCAAGTGCTCAAGCCAATATTTATGCCAATATTTTGATGCCAGTTTGTGCGAACCTCGGCTACATTTCGTATGTCGTTTGCGCTATCGCGGGATCTTACTTAGCCATCCATGGTCAATTTGGAATTACTCTTGGAACCATTGCGGCGATGTTAACTCTAAACCGCAGTTTCAATAACCCGATCATTCAAATTTCGCAACAAATTAACTCAGTAGTTATGGCCCAAGCTGGTGCCTCTCGTATTTTTGCTTTACTGGATGAACCTTCTGAAAAGAACACAGGTGTGGTAACCTTGGTTCGTGCCAAACAAGTGGATGGCAAATGGGTTGAATCCCAAGAATACACGGGTAAGTGGTGCTGGAAACATCCTCGCCCTAACAATCAATTTGAAATGGTTCCTTTGCGTGGCGATGTAATCTTTGATGATGTCACCTTTGGTTACGTCCCTGAAAAAACCGTTTTGCATGATATTTCACTTTACGCTAACCAAGGCCAAAAGATCGCCTTTGTGGGCGCTACGGGGGCGGGTAAAACAACCATTACCAACCTCATCAACCGTTTTTACGAAATTCAAAAGGGTTCCATTACTTATGATGGAATCAACATTGATCTCATCCAAAAACCCGATTTACGTCGCTCTTTAGGAATGGTTTTACAAGAAACCACTTTGTTCTCGGGTACAATTATGGATAATATCCGCTTTGGAAAACTCGAAGCGACGGATGAAGAGTGCATCGCAGCGGCTAAATTGGCCAATGCTGATGGCTTTATCAACCACTTGGAAAATGGATACAATACGGTCATCGATGCTTCTGGCGAATCGCTTTCGCAGGGTCAGCGCCAGTTAATCGCGATTGCTCGAGCGGCCGTCGCCAATCCACCGGTTTTGATTTTAGATGAAGCGACTTCTAGCATCGATACCCGCACTGAACGTCTTGTTCAACAAGGTATGGATGAATTGATGAAAGGGCGCACCGTATTTGTTATTGCCCACCGTTTATCCACCATTATGAACTCCGATGTCATCATGGTTTTGGATCAAGGCCGCATCATTGAACGTGGAAATCACGAATCCTTGTTGGCCAAAAAAGGCATCTATTATCGTCTTTATACTGGTGATTTGGAAATGGATTAAATCTGGCAAAAAAGTGAAAGCTCGATTGGGATCTTCCCTCGAGCTTTTTTTATGGTCTTTTTTGCTTTTTTCTAGGACTTTTTACTTACAACGAGCTAGGAGGACTTCTTATGAATGTGTCTAATCAGCTCGCTTTATTAAAAGATTCGGTTCAAACACTTTGGGAAAGCGAACCGTATCAAACGTATTTGCGCGTCATGGCGCGTTTTCCTTCTTATTCGGTGCGCAATACCCTCTTAATTTATGCCCAAAATCCAAACGCTACCTTTGTAGCCGGCTATCAAACCTGGCAACGACTTTTTAGCCGTCATGTTAAAAAAGGGGAACATGGAATTCGGATATTGGCTCCTTATACCTATAAGCGTGAAACCAAAGATGAAAATGGACAAATAAAAATTGAAAAACAAATCGCTTTTCGGGCTATCAATGTTTTTGACATCTCACAAACGGAAGGAAAACCGTTGCCTGAGCTACCCACTCCAACCTTGCTTTCGGGGGATTGTCCTCTTCTTCAACGAAAAAAGGATTGTTTGGAAAAACTCACGCATTTTCAAATCGTCCTTTCCCCCTTGCCAAAAGGCCACTATGGAGTATGCCAATACGAAAACCATACGATTTGCATCAATCAAGATTTGGAAGAACGCCATGCCTTTAAAACGTTGATTCATGAATGTGCCCATGCTTTGTTGCATCACTTTTCGACTAAGACTTTGAGTTCGTATGAAACATTTTTAATCGATCGCCAAGATTTACGGGAAATTGAAGCCGAATCGGTAAGTTATGTCGTCTGTCAAGCGCTTGGCATTGAATGCAGCCAATACAGCTTTTCTTATATTGCCCATTGGAAACAAGAAGCCGATTTTTTTGAACAGTCCTTAGAACGCATTGCTACTACAGCTCAAAAATTAATCAATGGTCTTTTAGCTCAAGATCAAGAACAGTGGTTATTTCCTACGACCAATCGTTGTCAAAGCATGTTGATTGTCTAACCAAGAAGAAAAAACCTTGAGTGCTTCGGTCAGCGACTCGCCCAATCGCCAAGAAAATCGGTACACTGATTCCATGACTACACAAACAACCCCAAAACAAGCCTTGATCCTTGGTGGAGGCGGATCAAGAGGCAGTTATACAATGGGCGTCGTCGCCGCCTTGCATGAAAACCAACACCACTACGATTTGGTGACTGGAATTTCCATTGGTGCTTTGGTTGGAGGCGCCTATGCTATGCATAAAGAAGTGGATTACTCCTCCATTATTGATTCCTTTACTAACCAAAGCGTCGCTTCTGGTTTGTTTCAATTTCCCAATCGCAACAGTGTTTTAAAAGATAACCCCTCTACGTTTAATGAATTTATCAGCGAGTTTCAACAAGGTGGGCCTAACATCAATCCATTACGGGAAAGCTACAGTCAACTCTTCGATTTTGAAGCCTTTAAAAACTCTTCCATTGACTACATTTGTTTAGCGGCAAATTTGACCCAAAATAAGCCAGCTTATTTTCACAAAGCGGATTTTCAAACCAAAGAGCAAGCGATTGATGCGATGTTGGCCTCAGCGGCATATTTTCCTGCCTTTAGTTTTGTAGAAATCAATGGCGATTATTATGCGGATGGGGGCTATCTCAACTCCCAACTTGGACGGGCCGCTGTGGATTTAGGTTATACCAATTTAACCGTGGTACCTTTAGTCGATCCCGGTGCCCCAGTCAATTATTGCAAAGAACAAACCACCTTGCTCATTCGGCCTATTTTAAAACTTGATTACTATTTGAACTTTAATAAAGATCAACTCGTTCGCCAAATTGAACAAGGCCGTTTAGAAGCTTTAAAGTATATGAATTTAGCCGTAGGCTATGTATACACCTTCTACAAGGAAGATACGTTCCTATTTAAAGTATTGTCAAAAACGGCGGTTTCAGTTTTAAAGAAAAACAACATCGCTTTGACCAATGATATGTTGATTGATGGCATTGCCGAACTTCTTGGCTATCGTCCAGAAAACTTGGATGTGCCTTACATGGCGAATTATCAAGTGGGCTTATTGCTTGAATGCTTGGCTTTGATCGCTGGAATTTCTCCCTATAAGCAATATCATTTATTGCCTTTTGTAAAACAATTGCTTCATACTTTGGAAAACTTCTCCTTAACCATTACTCCACAGGAAACTGGGGAAACCTTAAAGATGGATCGCTATGGAGCCTTGGACTTATTGGCGTTCTTCCATCACGCTTTGGAGGAAAACGATGGAAAATTACCGATTGAGTGTGAAATCGTAAAAAATAAGTTTACCTCTTTGTATTATCTTGGTTTAGCTTGGCACATTTTGGATAAATTTTCCGGTGTCATCAATTTGTTCTAACCTATATAAAAAGCCAGAATCTCCTTTGCGAGAAACTGGCTTATTTTTTAATAGTAATACACGTTTCCGTAGTTATCCATGTAATACGTATCGTAATAAGTGTAATAAATTTCCTCTTCTTGCGATTGTTCAGACGGTTCTTCTGAAGTGGCAGGATCAGGATCTGTACTGGCTGGGGATTGAGCCGATCGATTTTTAACCGATTGAGCCAACTCTGCATTTTTGGGTTGTGTTAAAGTATCCACTACACGCTCCCCCGCCCCCGATTTGGAGATTTTAACCACTCGCCATCCGTCTTGGGGATGGGTATCATCGACTAAATAATTGTAGACATCAATTTCCAAATCGTAGTTTTTCCCATCAGCCGAATTGGTAAAATACGTTTCAATGGGCAAGTAGTTATTGACAATATCATAGGCTTGTACAGCGGCAGCAGTCAAAATATCGTAGTCTGCACTGTCCACCATATTTAAATGGGCGCGCAAAGTCGCACTTTTTAAATCCACGGTGGCCCCTTCCACACCGCCAATGCCCATTAAGTCATTTTGAATCGCGGCAATTTGGGATTCTTGAATCCGAGGATTCAAGTCACTGATGCTAAAACGATTGCCTTCTACAGGCTGATCGCTTTCTTTTGCACTGGTTAATAAAACATAGCCCACAACCAGCATTGGAACTAAGACAATTAAAAAGGTTAACCAAACAAGTTTATGGCCTTGTTTTACCTTTTGTTTTTTGGGTTTACTTACTCGTCTTTTTGTTGGTTGTGGCAATGGATCCAAATTGGGCGTCGTTTGCGTGTTGGATGCAGGTTGTCCTTGACCAGCAGAATTTGAAGCGCCATCGTTTGGCGCGGGATTTTGTTGAATATCAGGCATAGCTGCGAATCCTTTCCATTCCGCCAATACTATAACACACCAAATCCGTTTATTGCGCCAATCTTCTTGTGCTTGCTTGAGCTATCAAAAGCGAAAGAAACAGCATTCTAGAAGTTCCATCAAATTTAGCGTTTCGAAAGAGCCTCCATTAAAAGCGCATTGGCCTTTTTCGGATTGGCCGTTCCTTTAGAGGCTTTCATGACTTGGCCCATCAAGAAGCCTGTAGCGCGTTTTTTTCCATTTTTAAAGTCATCAATAGACTTCGGATTGGCATCCAAGACCCCTTCAATTAAGGCAATTAAGGCTCCATCATCGGACAATTGCTTCATGCCTTTTTCTTCGATAATGGCATCGACACTTTTAGGCGATTCCATGAGAACTTCAAAGACTTCCTTACCTTGTTTGCCAGAAATCACACCTTCTTCAATACGATTGACCAAATCCGCTAAGGCTTGAGGCTCTAAGGTGGTCGTGGCAAAGGATTGATTGTGTTTGTTTAACCAAGCCGATACATCCCCCATGACCCAGTTGGCTGCTTTTTTGGGTTCTTTGGCGGTTTTCATCACGTCTTCATAGAAGTTAGCCATGTCACGATCATTAACTAAAACGGACGCATCGTAGTCATTGAGCTGATAGTCTTTTTGAAAGCGAGCAATGCGCGCTTCTGGCAATTCCTCTAAGTTGGCTAAAATGTCTTCAATCCATGCTTCATCCAAAGCGATGGGAAAAATATTGGGTTCGGGGAAGTATTTGTAGTCCACATTGCCTTCTTTTTTGCGCATCAACACGGTTGTTTTGGAGGGTTCGTCATAACGGCGGGTCGCTTGGACGATGGGTTCATGTTGATCAAGCAAGGCACTTTGGCGTTCAATTTCAGCTTGGACGGCTTTTTGCACGTTGGCAATGGAGTTGAGGTTTTTGATCTCCACCTTGGTTCCAAGTTGATTGGGATCATCGGATAAGGAAATATTGACATCGCAACGCATGGAGCCTTCTTCCATTTTGACATCGGACACGTTCAAATAGAAAAGTGTGCGACGCAACGCTTCGACATAGGCGGCTGCTTCGGCGGCACTGTGCATATCGGGCTTGGAGACGATTTCTACAAGAGGGGTGCCAGCACGATTGAAGTCCAAGTAGGTCCCTGTTTCTTTGTGAAATTGTTTGGCTGTATCTTCTTCCATGTGAATCCGCTCAATGCGGACTTGTTTTTTGCCTTCCTCGGTTTCAATCTCGACGTAGCCATTTTTACCGATGGGATAAAACTGTTGCGTAATTTGAAATCCCTTAGGCAAATCGGAATAGTAATAGTTTTTACGATCAAAGCGAATTAAAGGATCGATTTCACAATGCAATCCACCACAGGCTTTAATGGCTAAACGCACCGCTTCTTTGTTAACACAGGGTAAGGTACCAGGATGGCCAAGATCGATGACAGAAGTGTTGGTGTTGGCAACGGCACCAAAGCTTGTCGGCGCGCCAGAAAACATTTTGGTGGCGGTTTTAAGCTCGCAATGGATTTCAATTCCAATGGTTACTTCGTAAGACATGCGGGTTTCTCCTTCCAATCAATGATCTCTTCAATACCAGCAGCGACATCGAATAAGTTTTGTTCCTCAAAAGCCGGAGCCGTTAAATTAATCCCAAAAGGTAAGCCATCGCTGAGTCCTAAAGGCATTGTAAGCGAAGGATATCCTGAGAAGTTCGCCAACTGCATATGCTCTTCTTCAAAGCGGTCTTGACCAAAGCGGACATCACTGCTCTGTTCAATGAATGGTGCCACATCCACCGCCGCTGGAGCGAGGATGATTTCCACGTCTTCAAATAAATGCTTATACGCATCCACGATCAACCGCCGAATTTTTTGGGCTTTGCGAAACAGACGATCTTGGTTTTCTTCAAAGAGGGTATAGGAACCAATGACAAAGCGAGCGCGAACGTAGCTTGAAAAGCCAGCGGTGCGCGAATTGCTCATGACTTCTTCTACACTTTCCCCTGGAACGCGTACTCCAAAGCGCAAACCATCTAGGTTGGAGTGATTGGCGGTGGCTTCGGCGTTAGCGATGGTTTTATAAACGGGGGCGATTAAATCCATGAGTTTTTCATCCATATACACATCTTTTACAATGGCTCCATGAGCTTTGAGATCTTCGATCAATTGATCGAAGGCTTTGGCTAAGTCCACGTTTTGAATGCGATTTGCTACCGTACGCAATACCCCAATGGTTTTTCCCTTCACACTCGGATTTAAAAGCGTCGAATAGTTGGGAACCTCTAAAAACGAAGAGGTCATATCGTGATCATCGCGACCGGCTAACACTTCTAAGGCCAACGCAGCATCGGCGATATTTTGAGTAAAAAAGCCAACCGTATCCAAAGAAGAGGCATAAGGAATAATGCCATAGCGGCTAATGCGCCCATAGGTTGGTTTGACTCCAACGACACCACAATAGGCCGCCGGTTTGCGAATGGAGTCCCCTGTATCGGTTCCAATGGCTAAAGGAACGGCTTGAATGGCCATAATCGCTGCCGATCCTCCCGAAGAACCGCCTGTAATGCGATCGATATTCCATGGATTGTGGGCGGGGCCAGTGGCCGCATTGCGGTTGGTTCCCCCCATGCCGAGTTCATCCATGCTGGTTTTAGCCACAATCGTAGCTCCAGCTTCTTTCAGCTTTTTGACAATCGTGGCATCGTAAACGGGAACATAGTTGTCCAAAATTTTGGAACTCGCAGTCGTTCGAATGCCTAACGTGGAAACATTGTCTTTTAAAACGACAGGCATTCCGGCTAACTTACCTTCCTTAGTATTTTCTTCTGGGTTTTCGACGATTGTGACCGCCGCGTTGAGCGCTGGATTCATTTGCGCAATGAAAGCTGCGGCTTCACTTGGAGAATAATTGCGTTCCATTACTTCACCACCTTTGGCACATGAATGTGTCCCATGCGTACATCGGGCGCATTTTGTAGCGCTTCTTTTTGTGACAATTTGTCCGCTTCAAGATCTTCCCGTAAAAAAACGGTGGGGGTTTCAAAGGGATACACCATGGGTTCTACTCCTTGGGTATCGATGGTATCAAACAATTCCACTTGTTGTTCTACAGCCACAAAGTCTTTTTTTAGCTCTTCAATTTCTTGATCGCTTAAATTAAAGCGCAAGTCATTGGCAAGCTTACGAAAGTATTCGGTTGAAAACTTTTCCATTTTGATCCTTTCTATATTTTATAAATGCTTTTATTTTCTTTTAATAAACGGTGAGGACTTGTACCTCACTACTTCCTGCCTCACGATCCATTAAGGCGCACACCTCACCATTGTTTTCGATAATGACTTTATACAAACAACTTTGTGAGGTAAACAGCGCCATTTTTTCTCGCACCGATTGAATCACTGCCCAAATTTCACCAACTGTTTTTCCATAAGCGGAAACGGTAATGGTTAACTTTTGAACAGTCCCATTTTGAAGGCGGGCTTGAGCCGTTGTAAAGGTGGTATCGGACAAAACCCGAGCAATTTCTTGACGAAAATCGCTAAATTCTTGGGCCATCTCCGGTTGTAAGGTGCTAAAGGCAGTCGAAGGCACCAAGACATACTCTTCATTGATCGCGCGTGACTCACTTTGTATTCCATTGAAGTATTCCATATACAAAAAACCACCTTTGGAAACACTGGTTGCTTGACTATTGAGTTCGTAAGCGGCCACTAAAATGGGTAAGTCACGCGGTATTTCATTAAACCGCTCTCTTAAGTAGGAAACAACCTTGGCTGCGGTAGCTTTGACAAATTCCATCAACTTTTCAGGGGTTATGGGATAGGTTTTGCCCTCTTCTTCCACTTCATCGGGCACGGCAAGTCCAATGGCAATGCCTTGCAATTCGTTGCCACTGTAAAAGTCTAGCTCATACAAGTCCAACACCAAGATTGGGCCTTTTACAATGCCATTGCCGGTATCAAAATCTTCATCACTGCTTGGATTGAGACCATTGGGATTGTTATCGCGCAAAGTTCCTAATAATCCCCTTGATCCATCCGTGGAATCCAATTCATCGTAATCCAAAAAGACATGCGTCCGAAAAGCCACTTCATTGGGGGGAAAATAGGTTTTGGCTAAATCCATGAGTCCTTGTTCGAGTTGAACTCGAATATCCATATCGCTAATTAAACCAATGTGCTTTCCTCGGGTATCGCTCGTGGAATACGGTAAAACCGCCGCATATTCTCCTGGCTTTAATGGGGTAGTGGTTTGTTGCAAAGTGCTTTGGGAGCAAGCGCTCAGCCCAAAGCTCAAAAGACTGAGCAAAAGACTCAAGCGCTTCACGAGGAAGACTCCTCGTTTTTAGGGTTAACCATCGCTAAAAATTGGGCTTCGTTTAAAATGGGGATTCCAAGAGCTTGGGCTTTGGTCAGTTTGCTACCGGCTTTTTCTCCAGCGACGACCCAATTGGTGTTTTTAGAGACGGAATCGGGGGTTTTGGCCCCAAGAGAGGCTAAGAGAGCTTTGGCCTCATTGCGACTCATGGAGTCCAAAGTTCCCGTGACGACCACGCTTTGATTGGCGAAGGGAGAAGTGGGTAAGGCTTCTTCTTTTTTCTCTTGGATCATGTTGAGGCCTTGTTGCTTTAAGGTGGCAATTAAAGCGATGTTTTCCGCTTGCAAGAAAAAAGAATGGACACTTTGAGCCATAATATCGCCCACCATTGCCACTTTCGACAAGGCTTCTACATCTGCTTTCATCAAAGCATCCATACTTAAAAACGCATCGGCCAACAGTTGAGCGGTTTTCTGACCAATATGACGAATACCCAGGCCAAAAAGAAGGCGGGCGAGCGAACGAGATTTGCTCGCTTCAATGGCGGCTAAAAGTTTACTCGTGCCTTTTTCGGACCACCCCTTATGGCTGAGAAGCTCTTCTTTACGTGTATGCAGGGTATAGATGTCTTCAATGGAGCCCAAAAAGCCATTTTCATGCAGCCAAGCGACGCGTTTATCGCCCATACCTTCAATATTCATCGCATTGCGACTACAAAAATGCACAAGACTTTCGAGTACTCGAGCAGGACAGTCGGGATTGGGACAATAGTGATCCACTTCACCTGGCAATTGAACCAATTGTGATCCACAAACTGGACAATCTTTGGGCCAAATAAAGGAGTGTTCACTTCCAGTACGTTTTTCGACAACAGCCCGAACGACTTCAGGAATCACATCGCCCGCTTTGCGAATGATGACTTGATCGTTGATTTTTAAATCATAATTTAAAATGCGATCGGCATTGTGTAACGTGGCGGCACTGACCAGAGTTCCCGCTACTCGTACTGGCAAAAGCACGGCGTTTGGAGTAATGCGTCCTGTCCGTCCAACGCTTAAGACAATATCGAGTAAGGTCGTTTCCACTTCTTGGGCGGGAAATTTATAGGCAATGGAATGACGCGGAACTTTTGCGGTAAAACCTAGTTCAGTTTGTTCATTTAAATCATTGAGTTTGATCACCACGCCATCAATTTCAAAGGGCAACTCCTCGCGTTTTTGAGTGGTTTCTTGAATGAAGTCCCAAATGTCTTCAAAATTTTTACATACCCGATAAGCTTCACAAATGGGAAAACCAAGCTTTTGCATCGCTTCAAGGGAGCCACTTTGGGTGGTGATGCCAAAGTCCTTGGCGTTTTGAAAGGTATATAAGAAGATATCAAGCTTTCGCTTACGCGCTACACTTGTATCCAAATTGCGAATGGAACCAGCCGCCGCATTGCGCGGATTGGCAAACAAAGGCAAATGTAAATTTTCTTGTAAGGCATTGAGCGCTTCAAAACTGGCCTTGGGCATATACACTTCACCACGCACTTCCACAAACTTGGGAGTATCAATATACATAGGTACCCGCGCAATTGTGCGTACATTTTCACTGACATCTTCTCCCGTAAGGCCATCCCCACGGGTAACGGCGCGGATAAAGCGGCCATTTTCATATTGAAGAGCCATAGCCAGGCCATCAAATTTGTATTCACACACGAATGTGGCATCCACAAAGCGCTCTTGAATACGGGTAATAAAGTCTTTGAGTTCTTCTTCATTAAAGACATTGCCTAAAGACAACATGGGTTGTTCATGGACGATTTTTTCAAATCCTTCTAAAACGCGACCAATAATACGCTGGGTTGGCGAATTGGGATCGTATAACTCGGGATTTTGATCTTCTAACCATTGCAAACGCTCCAATAAATTGTCGTAGGTAAAATCAGAGATACTTGGCCTATCGAGAACATAATATTCGTTGGCATACTGTTCGAGTTGCTTACGCAACGTTTGGATCGACCAAGTTTGCCAAAGCTTTCCAATAGGTTGACTTAAATCCATAGTGTCTTGTTTTAAAGCTTGAACAAAAGAGGCCAAATCTGGTTCTTCTGGGTTGATCTCAATACTCTTAGCCAAAAAGGAAGCTCCACTTTGGGCTGGATTACCAAACCATTTGGTTTCAAAAGCCTCTTCATGAGCTTGTAAAGTCTTTTTATTGAGCGAAGAAGTTGAGTGTTTAGGATTTTTCAGGCTTTCTTTAGCTTGAGACATCAAAAATCCTCCTTAAATGGTCCATTGGACTATTTCTTCCCATAATATCAAAATGATTAAATCAAAAAACTATTTTTAATTTTTTCTTTTCGCCTTCTTAAAGGAAAGAAGCTTTTCTCTTAAGGGATAGGTCTATTTGTCTAAAAAGATAAAAAACCGATCACACTTTTTGGTGATCGGTAAAGAGATAGGTTTTAAAACCTTTGGCTAGAAACCTAAAGTTTCTATTTTATTTTCTTTTCGCTAGAATCTACTTCGTTTTTCTTAGAAGAGTCGGCTTGGTCTTTGAGTAGAGAACTGGATTCTTCATGATTCAAAAGACTAGCTGGAGCTAGAGTAAGGTCTAAAGCTTTATGATGACTCCAAGTTATATCCTTCAAGGCAAAAACAGGAATAAGCTTGCGTTGCAAACCATAAATGGATTGATTGCCATTGACCAAAAACGCAAAGGAGCATGTGACAAAGAAAAAAGGAAAATAGGTATAGCCAAAAATTTCCATTCCGATTACAAGTGGAGCTACCCAAGTATTGGTACCCGCAGCAAACACGGCGGCATAGCCAAGTGCGGCACACAAAGGAACAGGAAGATCAAATAGAGGGGCAAGGGCTGCGCCTAAAGTCGTTCCTACTGCAAAAAGGGGCGTTACATCTCCTCCCACAAAGCCAATGGATAAAGAAACAATGGAGAATAAAAGCTTTAAAAGAAAGTCCCAAGCATAAATGTCTTCACCATGGACAGCCGCTTCAATAAGATTCATGCCCGAACCGCAATATCGTCCATCCATAATGATCCATAACAAAAATGCTAAAGGAATCGCACAATAAAAAATGCGTTTATAAGGATCTTCAAACTTCTTTTCAAAAAAGTCATGGCCTTTATGTAGGCCCACCGCAAAAAGAGCTCCGACAAGACCAAATATAATTCCTAAGAGCAAAAGCTTCCAGCCATGACTGGCCAAATTAAATTCAAAGTTATAGGAAAGAGCAAAAGCTTCTTTGTAAACTCCAAGGTGATGAGCTACCCAAGAAGAGGCCAAGGCTGCCGAAATAGAAGAGGCTAAAGCGCGATATTCCAGCAATCCCGATACCAAAATTTCCATAGAAAAAACCACTGCGGTAAAAGGAGTCCCAAATACGCCTGCAAACCCAGCTGCCATGCCGGTGACCATAAGGATGGTCTTTTTATTTTGAAGATAAGGGACATATTTGCCCAACCGATTGGAAATCGCCGCGCCAATTTGTAATCCTACCCCTTCTTTTCCTACACTCGCTCCAAAAAGTTGGCTAATCCAAGTTGAGAGAATCATCAAGGGAATTAAAGCCCAAGGAATTTGATGGGCACTGCCTTGATTGATTTTAAAAATAAGAGCCATTCCTTCTTTAGAACTTTTACTAAAGGTGTTAAACAGCCACACAATGCTCAGTCCAGCTAAGGGTAAGCCAAGTAACCACAAGCATTGTCCATGACTTTGGCGAAAATTCACTACAAAGTTTAGACCTTTAATAAAAATCACTTCAAAAAAGCCTACTATCCCCCCAATTAAAAGACCTACTCCAAAGAGTACAACCAAGTCGGTTAAAAATTGCCGTAACTTTGACGTTTCCATTAGTCCATCCCTTCTAAAAAGGCCGCTTTAATCCGTTTTAAACCATACGGAGCCTCAAAAATTACTGAAACAGTATCTCCAGAAACACTTTGGACTACGCCTTCTCCAAATTTAGAATGGTGTACTTTTCCTCCTTGACGAAAGGATTGGCTTTTTTGGGCTTTAGAGCGCTTCTTTTTTGGTTTTTGTGGAGAAAATGACGCTTCTAAAAGAAACTCCTTTTCCGATTTTTGAAGCTCTTTGCTGGAAGCTCGCTTCGTGACCAAAGAAGATGAAAAATTTTCTTCCAATTCATCTTGAAACTCTTTTAAGAAACGAGAGGGTTGATAAAAAGAATTCGTTTGATACGAATAATCATTATTATAAGAAATAAATAGTTTTTCCTTGGCACGGGTCATAGCCACATACATCAACCGACGTTCTTCTTCCAACGCAGCCAATCCCCCCTCCTCCAAAGAGCGCGCCGAGGGGAAAATGCTTTCATTGACGCTTTTAATAAAGACAATCGGATATTCACTTCCCTTAGCGGCATGGACGGTCATTAAGGTTACCACATCGCCTTCTTCATCTTGTGCCGCATCCGTTAAAAGGGCGACATCTTGAAGATACGTTTCAAGATTTAAATTGGGATCGTCCACTAGAGCCGCTTCTAAGTCGTTTTGCATTTCCTTGATGTTGTCCAAGCGCACTTCTCCTTCTTCGTGTTCTTGATGAAGCATCGCTTCATAGCCCGTAACATCCAAGATATCTTGAATGATTTGAGGAAGTTCATGATTGGCTAAGCGAGTATCAAGGCGGGCTTGCAAACGGCCGATCATATCGGCAAAAGCCTTCACTTTTTTAGCCGCGGCGGGCTTTAAGCTTTGCGGATCTTTCATGATTTCCAACAAATTGAGTTGTCGTGTTTCACTTTCAGCTTGAAGCTCCTCAAGAGTTTTGGCTCCAATTCCACGTCGGGGTACATTCAATACTCGCTCAATAGCCAAATTGATGGACATATTTTTTGGATCCGCTGGATCGGGTTTGGCCAAGATCTTTAAATACGACAACATATCTTTGATTTCGGCGCGTTCAAAAAAGCGAATGCCGCCAATAATCTTATAGGGTATTCCAAACAATTGAAGGCTTTTTTCAAGCGCCCGCGATAAGTAGTTGGCCCGATACAAGATCGCCATATCTTTCCAGGCATACCCTTGGCGATGCAAAGCACGGATTTTTTGTAAAATCTTTTGCGCTTCTTGATCTTGACTTACTCCTAAAAAGACATCGATGGGTTCCTCTCCCGCTTTTTTGGTGAATAAGTCTTTGGGAATACGATTGCGATTGTAGGCAATTAAAGCATTGCTTGCGGACAAAATGGGCATGGTTGAGCGATAGTTTTGATCCAAAATCACCGTTTTAACAGGGGCAAAATCTTGGTCAAAATTCAAAATCAAATCCACCGAAGCCCCTCGCCATGTGTAAATGGTTTGATCGGGATCGCCCACGACCGCGACGCGGGTTTGCAACGTCGTAAGCGATTGGATGAGTGAATATTGAATGGGATCGACATCTTGAAATTCATCCACATGAATAAAATCCAAGCGGTTTTGCCATTTTTGGCGAACCACTTCATCACGCTTGAGCAATTCATCAGCTTTTTGTAACAAATCGTCAAAATCAAGCGCCTTCATCTCATCCTTGATTTTCATATAGCGCTGATAAATCAAGGCATATACCGCTAACATCTTAGCCCCATAGCTTTTGCTTTCTTGATAGAGATCCACCACCTTTTGGGGATCCATATTGGATCTTTTCCACTTGGTGATATGACCCATCGCATCTGGATAGTCCTTAAGTTGAATATCGAGACCTTTGGCAATGCGCTTTAAAATGGCTCTTTGGTCATCGCTATCCAAAATGGTAAAGGTTTTTGGATAGCCAAGGATGTTGGCATCTTCCCGTAAAATACGCGCACACAAAGCATGAATGGTTGAAATGCGCACATCCTGGGCGATCTCCCCTACTTGGGCTAACAAGCGCTCTTTCATTTCGCGTGTGGCTTTATTGGTAAAGGTAATCGCCAAAATTCGATTGGGATAAATATGCAATTCTTTGAGTAAGTATTCAATACGAGCCATCAACACTTGGGTTTTGCCACTGCCCGCTCCTGCAATAATTCGTACATTTTGATCTACACAAAGAGCAGCCTCTTTTTGTTTTTCGTTAAGGCCCTCTAATAACATTTCCATAGTTCATCCTCCTTTGGTAGTAAGGATTTATTGTAACAAACTAACTTTTTAAATTATTTTGTTCTTAAATGTCATCAAATACAACTCGCCAAGAAAAAAGACCAATCTTAAAAATCCTTTCTTCTTCGTTATAGGCCATTTTTAAAATTTTCCCTTTATTTTTCAAATCCTTCATTTAAACTTGCGTTTGAAATTATTGAGTTTCGAATGTGTTAAAATAGAAACCAAATAAAAAAGAAAAGTGAAAGGAAAAGTCTATGATGGCAATAAACGGAAGACAAAAGGAAATTGTCCAATTGGTGCATGATGAAAAAAAGATGAGTGTCAATGCTCTTTCGGATAAAACAGGGGTCTCTACGGTGACGATTCGCAAAGACTTGAAATTTTTAGAAAGTGCCGGTCTCATTCGTCGCGTGCATGGCTATGCTTGCATTCCAAGTCCCGATGACATCAACAACCGAATGGATCATGCTTATGAACTTAAAGAACAAATTGCCAAGCGTGCTGCGGATCTAATTGAAGATGGCGAAACGATCATGGTTGAATCTGGCTCTTCCTGTGCGCTTTTTGTGATGGAACTGGCCAAACGAAAAAAAAATGTCACCATCTTAACCAATTCGGTGTTCATTTCCGATTTTATTCGCAATGAAGATTCCATTCGCATCATTTTACTCGGCGGCGAAATTCAAAAGGATTCCAGAGCGCTTGTCGGGCCGCTTTTAGAACAAACGGTCAAAAATTTTTTGGTGGATAAATTTTTCTTGGGAACGGATGGATATACGGAGGAAAATGGCTTTCGCATTGCCGACTATATGCGGGCTCAAGCCGTGCGACAAATGGTTGGACAAGCAAGTCATGTCTATGTTTTAACCGACTCCTCTAAATTCACCAAAAAGAGTTTGGTCAACCAACTTCCCGCCCAAGCGGTCCACATGGTTATTACCGATGAAGGGATTCCCACCTCTATGATTGAATCGTTAAATCGTCATGGCGTTGAGGTGATGGTTGGCGAACGGAAATATCCCGCTTGCCCCCAAGAAAAAGAGTCATAAAAAAAGCGAAGTGTATAAAACGCTTCGTTTTTTTTTAAAAGAAAGCTTCAATTCCTTCGTTTATAAACACTTGTTGGTAATCTTTTAAGTCTTCTTCATGAAGAGGCTTAATGGCGTGATAGGCATAGTCGCGCCCTAAAAGAGCGTACTTATTTTCTCCCATTTGATGAAAAGGAAGCAATTGAATGGTCTTTAAGCCGATTTCGTTTAACAAATTGGCTACGCCTCTAGCATCGTCCAATGAATCGTTAAAACCAGGAATAATGGGAATTCGCGGCAAAATGGTCAAACCGTGGTCATAGGCCCACTTTAAATTTTCCAAAATTCGCGCATTGCCTACCCCTGTTTTGGCTTGATGCGTTGCTGAATCAAAATGTTTGACATCAAACAACAGCAGATCAAAAAGAGGAGCGAGTTGTTGAAAAAGAGAAGGGGAAACAAAGCCCGTGGTTTCAATGGCCAAATGAATATGGTGATCTTTAAATTCCTTGGCTAGAGCCATCACCACTTCGGGTTGCATCATGCCTTCTCCACCTGAAATCGTAATTCCACCCCCCGATTGCTCATAAAAATCCACATCTTGTAAGCAAAGGGACACGATCTCTTCAATGGCTTTGGATTCTCCTTCGGTTTTCATCGCTTTAGTGGGACAAACTTTACTACAAGCTAAACAATTGGTGCAAACATTCAAATCGCGAACGATATGGCCTTTTTCAAGATGTAAGGCGTTTTGTGGACAGCTTGTTACACAAGCCTGACATTGTATGCATTTTTTTGCATCGTATACAGGTTCAATTTGAAGTTTTTGGGATTCCGGATTGGCGCACCAAGCACAGCGCAAGGGACATCCTTTTAAAAAGATGGTGGTTCGAATGCCAGGTCCATCGTGTAAAGAAAATTTTTGAATGTTAAAGGTAATAGCGTTCATAGGAAACCTCCTTCTTTGGTTCCATTTTAACAAAGAAACGACGGCGAACCTAGATAAAAGTTTCAAATGAAAGTTATTATTTTATTTTCGAAAATAATTAACATTTCATATTGACGAAGAAAGAGAATTTGGTAGACTAAAGATACAACAAGAAAGGAAAAGTCATTTCATTCGAAAAAGCTTTTTTCCAATACGAAATGATCCAAGATATAAAATGAAAAATGTAGACCATTTTGGCGAACTGAGCGCGCGGATGGAAAAATACCGCACCGATGTATTAAATAAAGAACCCTATATCGATGCTGAGCGGGCCATTCTTTGCACGAAAGCCTATCAAGATCACCTTAATTCCCCTGTTGTTATCAAACGAGCCAAAATGCTTGAAACCATTTTGGACAATATGACTATTTACATTGAAGACGAGTCGCGTTTAGCGGGAAACCAAGCCAGTGCCAACCGCAATGCGCCTGTCTTTCCAGAATATACTCTCGATTTTATTCTTAATGAACTCGATTTATTTGACCAGCGAGATGGGGATGTGTTTCAAATTACCCCCGAAACGAAAGAACAAATTCAAACCATTGCCCCTTTCTGGCAAGGAAAAACCTTACGCGCCAAAGGCATGGAAATGTTGCCTGAGGAAGTGCAAGTGTATATGGAAACCGGCTTATTTGGTATGGAAGGAAAACTCAATGCGGGGGATGCGCATTTAGCGGTGGATCTTCCAACCCTTTTACAAACCGGCTTAAAAGGTTTTTACGATCGGGCAAAACAAAAACGAGAAGAACTCGATTTATGTCAACCAGAATCCATTTCGAAATACCATTTTTACAAAGCTGTAGAAATCGTTTGTTTGGCTGTTAAACGTTTTGCGAAGCGTTATGCCGATTTAGCCCAAGACTTAGCTCAACAAACAAAGGATCCCGCTCGTAAAGAAGAATTATTGGAAATGGCACGAATTTTGCGCAAAGTGCCTTGGCAAGCGCCGGATTCTTTCCATGAAGCCCTTCAAGCCGTTTGGCTGATTCAAGTGGTGTTGCAAATTGAATCCAATGGGCATTCCCTTTCCTTTGGCCGTTTTGATCAATACATGAATCCTTTCTATCTCAACGATTTAGAAAGTGGATTGATCGATGAAGAAGAAGCCCTTGATCTCTTGGCTAACCTTTGGATCAAAACCCAAACCATTAACAAAGTGCGTTCTCAATCCCACACCTTCTCTTCTGCGGGAAGTCCAATGTATCAAAATGTAACGGTGGGGGGACAAACCGTTGAAGGCCAAGACGCTGTGAATGCCATGAGCTTCTTGGTTTTAAAATCCGTGGCCCGCGTTCGCTTACCCCAACCCAATCTTACGGTACGCTATCATGCCAATCTTTCACCCGCTTTTATGAAGGAAGCCATTGAAGTTATGCGTTTGGGTACAGGAATGCCAGCTTTTAATAACGATGAAATCATCATTCCTTCTTTTATCAATTGGGGTGTTAAAAAAGAAGATGCCTACAATTACTCGGCCATTGGCTGCGTAGAAACAGCTGTTCCTGGAAAATGGGGTTACCGCTGCACGGGAATGTCTTACATCAACTTTCCACGTTTGTTGTTGGTGGCAATGAACAACGGCATTGATCAAACCACTCAAAAACGCTTTGCCTCTGAAGTGGGCTTTTTTGAAGACATGGAAAGCTATGACGATTTGAAAAAAGCCATTGATCAAGTCATGGTGGAACTCACGCGAGCGAGTGTCATTACGGAAAACGCCATTGACCTTGCTTCGGAAAAAGAAGTGCCCGATATTCTTTGTTCCGCTTTAACGCAAGATTGTATTGGACGCGGCAAGACCATTAAAGAAGGAGGTGCAGTATACGACTTCATCTCCGGCTTACAAGTGGGTATTGCCAATATGGCCGACTCCTTAGCTGCCATTCAAAAACTGGTCTACGAGGAACAAAAAATTAGTCGCCAAGAACTCATGGACGCTTTGCATCAAAATTTTGAAGGCGAAAAAAATCAAGCCATTCGGCAAATGTTAATCGAAGAAGCGCCCAAATACGGCAACGATCAGGATCAAGTCGATCAATTGGTTCTTGATGTTTACGATACCTACATCAAAGAAATCGAAAAATATCCGAATACTCGTTATCAACGGGGTCCTATTGGTGGGATTCGCTATGCTGGAACCTCTTCTATTTCGGCCAATGTGGGGCAAGGCTTTGGCACCATGGCTACACCCGATGGCCGCTTAGCTCATGAACCTTTAGCCGAAGGGTGTTCTCCAAGTCATGCGATGGATAAACAAGGACCAACTGCAGTTTTTAAATCAGTATCCAAACTTCCAACCGACAAAATTACAGGTGGAGTTTTATTAAACCAAAAGGTAACGCCTGCACTTCTTTCCACTCCCGAAAATCGTATGAAGCTTGAAATGTTAATTCGAACCTTCTTCAATCGCTTGCATGGTTATCACGTGCAATACAACGTCGTGGATAAAGAAACTCTCTTGGATGCTCAAGCTCATCCTGAAAAGCATCAAGATCTCATCGTACGAGTAGCAGGCTACTCGGCCTTCTTCAATGTGTTATCCAAAGCGACACAAGATGACATCATTGGTCGCACGGAACAGAGCTTATAAATTATCTTTTTTCCAGAAAGGATTCTTGGTATGGAACTCATTTTAGATACGAGCAATCTTGAAGCCATTCAAGATTTAAATGAATTATTGACCATCAAAGGGGTCACCACCAATCCCACTATCATTACTAAATCGGGGAAAGATCCCAAAGAATTGATCACGCAAATTGACGCTGTATTGGATCCGGACCAGCTTCTTTTTGTCCAAGTTCTTTCCAAAGATGTAGAAGGCATTTTAAAAGAAGCCAGAGAAATTGCCGCTTTACGTCCCAAAAACTCTTACGTCAAAATTCCAGTGACGCACGAAGGGTTAAAAGCGATTAAGCAAGCCAAAAAAGAAGGCATTGGGGTTTTAGCTACAGCCATTTATACTCCTGAACAGGCTTATTTGGCCGCCATGAATGGCGCTGATTATTTGGCTCCTTATGTGAATCGTATGGATGACTATGGCGATGGCGTACAAGCCGTCAAGGATTTGATCGAAATGTTACGGGTTCATAACCTTCCCGCTAAAGTGGTCGCAGCCTCCTTTAAAAACACGCATCAAGTTCATGAATTGATCAAAGCCGGCATTCCCGCTTGTACCATTCCTCATGAAGTGGTGTATAAAATGATCGATCATCCCGGAACGCAAATCGCAGTAGACGAGTTTTGTGAAAATTGGAATCAAGCCTATCATCGTTCGACCTTGTTTTAGCTAACAAAAAAAGCCTTGCTCAACATGGGTTCTTACGTAATTTGTGTAAGAACCTCAACATGAGCAAAGCTTTTTTTTACGGTGAATGATTAGCGATAGAAGCCAGAGCGCAAAATGCACTGTTTCAGGTAATCCATTTCTCTTTGGGTATTGGCTAAGGCGTGAATGTATAAAAAGTTTTCATCGTCTCGAATGACCGCATCGATATTATAGGATCCGTCTTGTTCGTAGGCGTACATCCAAATCACATTTCCATCCTCGGTAGAGGTAGGTTTTTGTTCCATCACAAGGGAATAATTCGGCAAAATGGAGGGCTGCTTCGAAGCTTGAATAAGCCATGTCCACGTTTGATTGTCGGTATAAGGAGCCATTAAAAAGACAGATTGTGTAACAGGATCGTAGCTTCTTTCTGCTGTGCCAGGAGCCACGACTCTGACATCTTCAAAAATGTGATAGACTTCGCGTGTCCGATATTGAATAGCTTCTTGGTCCATCTCAATAGCACCTTTGAGTTTGTTTTCCCGATGAAGGAGTTGAATCAGTTCCTCATAAGTCTTTAGAGGCAAGGGGAGCGTTGGATCTAGGCGAAAAGCAATTTCCAAATCATCGCAGATTTCATCTGCGATTTTTTCTGTTTGGTCATTCATCGTCGAAAATTCACCATGGCCTTCTTTAGCAAGGAGTGTCAAAGCACTGTTGCGATAAAAGCGGCCATCTCGATCCCAGTCATTCCAAATATAGAAATGGTCCATTAGGTCTTCTAAAGGCTTATTACGGAACTCTTCTTCATCCATGTCGCCGGTTGAAGTGAGAACTTTTCCCTGTTCGTTTTTGGGCAAGTAATACGTTTCATCAAAGAGATAGTTGCGATTGCGAAACTCTGGCTCCTCCAAAATAAGTTTTCGAACGTAATCCAGTTCCGTTTCATAAGCGGAAACCAAACGCTCAAAATCACTATCCACCGCATATTCCATGTCGTCGACCATTTCATAATCCCCTGGGATTTCTTCTTCGACATCTTTGAATAAATCGACCACAAAAGCATGGAAGCCAGGTCCACCATGACGAGTGTTGGCGGAAAGAATTAAGTCCTTTCCTTCTTCACGCGCCAAGATTTTTCCTTGGGGACAAACGAGAATTTCTACTTTATCGCCCCGGTCCTCAATCTGAACCCCCTCACGTTCACAAAGGGCACCGAGGACTTCGTAGATCTCATCCATTTCTTTTTGGTCTCGATTTTTGCAGATAAGTTGAACAAACATATTTGGTGAAGCCATCCTTTCTTTACCTTCAGGACACCTATAGTATTCCATCTTTATTTTCTTTATGTTCTTTTAATGCCCAGTAATTTTTTCTTAATACTTAAAGGGATGGAATCCATTTCTATGATCTCTCTAGGAAGGTTTTTAAGAGCTACGCTCTCTAAATCAAGCCTACCAAAATCAAGAAATTCAAGAGGAGTAAACGCCAAAGAAAAAACACTGAGGAAAAAGAAAAAAGGCATTCCAGTATGTTAAATGAAGTAGCTCGATGGAAGATAAAGAAAGAAACGAGGAAGATAAAAAAATGAATCAAATCGCAACCGACTGGACTGACTATGAAGTACTGGATGCAGGCGGAAAAGAAAAGTTAGAACGCTGGAACAATGTCATTTTACGTCGCCCCGATCCTGTAGCCATTTGGCCTATTGAAGATGAAACCCCATGGAAAAAGGCGCATGCCATCTATCATCGCTCTTCCAAAGGCGGGGGGCAATGGGAATACAAACGGCCTTTGGATGAATTTTGGGTAATTGGTTATAAAGATTTACGCTTTAAAATCTCTCCTACTGGCTTTAAACACACTGGGCTTTTTCCTGAACAAGCCTCCAATTGGGATTTTATTATGAAAACCATTCGCCAAGCCAAAGCTCTCCATCCCGATCGTCCCATTCGCATCCTAAATTTATTTGCCTATACCGGTGGAGCTACCATGGCTGCCGCCAAGGCTGGAGCCGATGAAGTCGTTCATTTGGATGCTTCTAAGGGGATTAACAATTGGGCGAAAGAAAACATGGAACTTAACCATTTAGAAAACGTGAAAATTCGTTTTTTAGTGGATGATGCTTTGAAATTTATTGCCCGAGAACTCCGTCGAGGTCGGCAATATGATGGCATTATTATGGATCCACCTTCTTATGGGCGTGGTCCAAATGGGGAAGTTTGGAAACTTGAAGACAATATCTATCAATTGATTTTTGAAGCTCAAAAATTATTGAGTCCAGATGCTCTTTTCTTGTTGGTCAATTTATATACCACCGGTTTTCCCCTTAGCACTCTAGCCCAAACTTTAGAAAGAACCGTTGTACGCTATCATGGCGGATCGGTAGAAGTTGGAGAAACCTTATTACCCATCAG
>CAYMGC010000013.1:0-25219 GCA_964389885.1 uncultured Erysipelotrichaceae bacterium
CTTTGAAGCAACGTTTTCAAAAAAGCCACACTTGGTAAAGTGGTGTCTTGAAAGCAGCCATACCAATCCATCAGCATTAAAAAAAAGGTAAAATCCCACTCAAACTCCATGAGGGTTTGAATGGCTTGATGAAACCGTTGTTGATGACTTTCAAGGCGCAAATCCAGAAGACGCAAGGCTTGGATGGCTTTAACCAAACGACGTAATTGCAATAAACGTTCTTTTGGCCAAATAAGAGTGTGTAGATCGCGATGCAATACACAAACAAATCCACCTTTTGCAAAGGAAAGACCCACTAAGCGATTGGTCGCCCCACATTCCATACAACCATCCACATTCATGACAATTCCCTCTTCAACCAAAACGTCACTCACTAAAAGACTTGCCATTAATAATCCCAGTTTTAAATCACCTTGATGAAAAGCGGCCCACATTTTTTCCAAACAGTCATAACACAATGGAGTTCCTCCATATCGCTCAATAAGTTGACTTACAATCGCATTGACTGTTTGCATTTCTAAAGAATCCATCGCTTTCCAATACGAATCCAAAACACTTCCATTGATTAAGTATTTCATCTGTTTGGAATAGCGGGGATCATAATTCAAAGATACTTTAGTAAAGGGTAAGGCCAAACGCCGATTTTTAGATGTTTCTTTTTGAATGCCACGAGCAAAGACACTAACAATCCCTTGATGACGTGTAAGCACATGAAGAATACCATCGTTATTTTGGTAATCGATGACCTGTAAAATAAGGCCTTCTACGCTCGATTTTGCTTCTTCTTTCATAAAAGCGACTCCTTTTATTGGTAAGCGAAAAGAAAAATCCCTTGTTTTAACAAGGGATGAAAAAAGACCAATTTTATTCGGATAATTCGTCTAGGCCAAATTCTTTTAATTTGGATTCACGATTGCGCCAATTTTTCTCCACCCGAACATAGAGTTCCATGTTAACCGGTTTTTGAAGTTTTTCTTTGATCTCTTTTTGGGCACTTAAGCGAATATCGCGGATCATATCGCCGCCTTTACCGATCAAAATGCCTTTTTGGGAATCCCGATCCACAATAATGAGAAAAGATAGATATACTTTTCCTTCATGTTCTTCATAGTTTTCCAATAAAACCGCCACGGAATGGGGAATTTCTTCATGCGTTTTTTGAAGCACTTTTTCGCGCACAATTTCGCACAACTGAAAGGTGAGTCCATGATCACTTTTCATTTCCGAAGGATAAAGCGCTGGACCTTCGGGCAAGTAGCTACGAAAGACACTTAAAACCTCTTCTAAGTTTTCTTTTTTTAATGCCGAAAGAGGCACAATATCGCTAAAATCGTGCAATTTTGACCAATAGGTCAAACGTTTAATTAATTTTTCTTTGTTGAGTTTATCTACTTTATTGACCAATAAAACAATGGGTTTATTGAGTGTTTTTAATCGATTGAGAATAAATTCATCTCCTGCCCCAAAGGATTGACTTACATCAATAATCCATCCCACTACATCTGCATCTTCCATGGCAATGTACGCGTTTTTATTCAACACCCGCCCCAATTCCTGTTGGGGTTTGTGAATACCAGGCGTATCCATAAACACATATTGAGTATTCTCATCGGTTAAAATACCAGCAATGTTATTGCGAGTGGTATTCGGTTTATCGGACATAATAGCAATTTTTTCTTGAAGCAAGGCATTCATTAAAGTCGATTTTCCCGCATTGGGGCGACCAACGATAGCAATGATGCCAGATTTAAAAGGTTCCATATTAGTACCTCCAATTAAAGCGTTTGAATCCAATGAAGAAAAGCGGGAAGCAAAACAATTAAGGCTACAACAAGCGCAAAAAGCGAAGCGATCAACACGGCAGCTGCAGCCATATCCTTGATCTGTTTTGCTTTAGGATTTCGTTCAAGAGAAATATAGTCTACGGTCTTTTCAAGACAGGAATTGAAGAGTTCAGCCATCAACACTAAGGTTATAGCTAAACAAATCCAAAGCCAATCATAGGCCGAAAGGGGCAACAGAGCACTGACTAGAAGTGCAATACCACCCAAAATCATTTGTAAGCGAATGCTTTTGTCTTTGTTTAGCCCATCAAGCAAGCCTGCAAAAGCATAGCGAAATTTATTTTTCAGCCACACCATGGAGAATTTCCTTCTGCAAACCAAACATCACCTCTTCATCTTCTTTGGTCATGTGGTCATAGCCAAGCAAATGCAAAAGTCCATGGCAAAACAAGAAACACGATTCTCTACGGGGCGAGTGACCATACTCTTTGGCTTGATCTTGAATCGCTTGGGTGTTGATGAAGATGTCCCCAAGTTCGTTTTCTTCCTCCTCAATGAAGATGTTTTCGGAATCATCCTGCATCGCAAACGAAATCACATCCGTAGGGCGATCGATATGGCGATAGGTTTGATTGATCTCATGAATTTGTTCGGGAGAACAAAAAATTACGGAACAAACCAAATCTTCGCTTCGTCCAAGCAAGGCCACCGTCTTTTCCATAATGATCTTATAATCCTGCTCATAGTCATGAGCTGGAAGATCTTCATTCAACTGGTTAAATACGATTTCCATGGTTTCATCTTACAACAATCCTTCGTTTGCTTTTCTTCAAAAGCAAGATAACCATTTCTTAAGGAGATCGTTGACCAAACCAAGAGGGGAAAACAAAAAAAGACTGCTGAAATCAACAGTCTTGTTCGCTTAGACTTATTTAAGAACTTGGAGTAGAGTCTCGATCAATTTTGCTGAATTGCAACGTGATATTGCGTTCCACTTCTTCGTTATTGACTAACATCTTAGTCAACATCCGCATAGCCAAGGCACCCATATCGTATTCAGGAATGTTATAAGCCGAAAGACTTGGTCGCATCATAGGCAAATACTTAGAGTCTAAAATGGTTAAAATTTCAAAATCTTCTGGAACCCGTAAATCGTGTTCTTTGGCTGCATTGAGCATGGCGATCCCCTGAGAGTCGCGTAAAGCAATCGTAAATTTTGGAGGTTTGTGGTTAGAGAAGTAATCGGAGAAAAATTCATAGCTAGTATGATAAGTATCATTATACGATAATACCTGATCAAAAGTTTTTCCAGCTTCTTCATAAGCGCGCATAATTCCGGCTTTAATTTGCTTCATCATCGATAAATTAAGCTTGTCTTCTACTAACGCAATATCATCAATTCCCCGTTCAAAACAGTCTTTCACTAGCTCATAAGCTAATTTTTCAAAATCGATATAGACATTGCCAACATGGTCATGGCGTTTGCCATCAAAACGGCTTCCTACAATAACCGTTGGAATTTTGTATTCATTGAGGACCACCATTTCCTCTTCAGTAAAATTATCATTGAATAAGATCACTCCATCCACACGTGATTTAATGATGGATTCAATGACATCTTGCATTTTGGAGATCCCTTTAGAGGTTGTATGAAACATAACATTATAGTGATAAATGTTTGCCACATCCATTAAACCGTTTAAAACTTTTGCGTTATAGGCTAAAAGCTTTTCCGACATTACAATGGATACCGTAGTGGTTTTAGACAAAGCTAGGCCTTGAGCCACAGCATTTGGCTTATAGCCGAGCTTTTCAATCACTTCTTGTACGCGTTGACGGGTGTCTTCACGGACAACATTGGAGTCATTAATGACTCGTGAAACTGTAGCTAAAGAGACATCGGCTTCCTTGGCTACATCGTAAATGGTGATTCGCTTCATGATGCGTTCTAATCTCCAGTGTTTTCGGATTCGTCTTGTTCTTCGGGTAAATCAGGAAGCACGACTTTCGTCGCAGGAGTAGGTTTAGGTGTTTCCTTAGCCGGAGCAAAAAAGGATTTAAGGCCACTAAAGATCGTATTGTTAAGTTGAGTAATTCCTTCTTGGGAACGATCAATAAGGGTCTGAAGAGTTTGAGAGTGACGTAAATCGTCTACCTTGCCTTCAATATAGTTGGCGGCTTTTTTAAATTCAGGAATTTCTAACAGTTTGTCATAACCATGTTGTAGACCATCCGCAATCATGGCACCCGTTCCAATTACAAAATCCTTTCCAGATTCCATAGTCTGTTTGAATTGTTCACTTTGGGATACTTCAATTACACCATCGCGGGTTTTATTCAAAAGATTTGTGACACTGTCGCTGACCTGTTTCATTTCGGCTTTTACGCGTTCAGGCTGAGTGTTGGTTTGCATCCATTCTTTAAATTGCGTAAAAATATCATTTAGTTTTTGTTCCGCATCCTCAATCACTTCATCATTTTTCGCGTTTCCTGCTTCTCGCATGGCATCAAGAGCTTTTTGACTCGCTTTTTCCATTTCATCAATGGCTGCGGCTCGTGCATCCGCATCGGTTTCAACTTTTTCTTCTTTTGCTGGTTCCTCTTCTTTTTCTTCTGGCTCTTTAACTTCTTGAGGAGTTACTTCTTCCACCGAATTGTTTGGAGTCGAAACAGGTTGTGTTGGTTCTTCAAGAGCTAAAGTTTCTTTCGATTCTTCAACTTTTTCTAAATTCTTGGACTCTTCACTTGGTTCACTCTTTTCGACCTCTAAAAGCTTTGGTTCTTCTTGAGAGGGAGCGTCAACTGGAACAATTTCGTTCAAATTTTTTTCTTCATTCATACCTGTGTAGTGGCTTGTCTTTATCGGGTAGGCCAAAGACGAGCTTATCCTTTCTATCTTTTTTCTAAGTCATAAGGCTAGAGAATAAAAGAAAAACCAGTGTATATCTTCAATACTCACTATAGACCAAAATGGCTATAACAAGAGTAAGCGCATACATCAAAAGGGGAAAACAAAGACAAACTTCTAATAAGAACTCTTCATTTAAGAGATCGTATAAGTCTGCCTTGAAGGTTTTTAATAGGTAAAGGATCCCTAAAAATCAATGGATTTTCATACTTCTCGTCTTTTTATAACAATCTTTTAACGAGAGATTGGCTTTTTAGCTCCATGAGAAAATTAAGCTTTTGGCTTCTCGTTTGGAAGGATTTTATCCAAGTCTTCATCAATTTTATTGAGATCATTGGTGACTTCCTGCAATTCGGCTTCCATTTTCATTTCTGGAGAATTTTTTCTGGCAACTGTGGAATCTTTAAGCTTGTTGCTCAATTTTTCTGTACCTTGAGAGAAGACTTGAATAGCCCCCATAGCTGCTTGTTTGGCAGACGATTGGACCGAATCTACAGTTTTGGAAACTTGTCCTAGTGTATCAAGAGGACTTTCGAGCTTAGCTAAGTCACGGGTAAATACTTTTAAAGTTTCTTGTAATTCCTGCATTGTTCCCATTACCGATTTAAACATCAGGCATAAATAGATCAGCGCAATGACTCCCGCAACGCATAGCGCAATTCGAGCAAGATACATCAGAACGTCTAAATTGACTGTCATAAAATTCCTTTCTAGCGAACAAAAAAACGGTCTGTTTCCGCTTCATTATAACACCTTGAAATAAAGCCCCTTTTATTGACTGAAAACTTTTTCATAGGCGGTAATAAAAAAATAGTTTTAGTGACATGTTGAAAAAAGACAGGCTCAACTAGGCCTGTCTTAAAGAATAAATAGATCTTCTTAAAGTTCTTTTTTGAGTAAATCTTTTAATAAGTAAATATTTTTACTTGACATGAATAAATAAACAGCTGGGCCAAGTGCAGCTAATTTTTTTGCACTTTCTTCATCAATAGCTAATAATTGACCATTGTTTAACCGATCTAATAAGTCTTGGATGGTTACCGTAATGGTTTCGTCTTCTGGTTTAGCATTGGCATCAAAGTCCAATACAGCACTCGCATCCGCACTGTTAAGAGCCTGAGCAAAACGGTCTAAGAAAAATTGAAGGCGAGAATATCGATCGGGTTTGTATAAGGCGATGACTTTTTGACCTGGAAACCGTTTGCGTACCGATCGAATCATTTGAGCCATTGCGGTTGGATGATGAGCATAATCATCAATCAGTTCACTGCCTTGATACTCTTCAATCACAAAACGGCGAGCAATGCCCTGAAAGTCAGCAATTTGGGCGGCAGCTTGTTGAGGATTCATTCCTAATTCTACCGCCATGGCAAAAGCGCCTAAAGCATCCCAAACGAAGGGAAGTCCTGATTCATGAAGAACTAAATGAGCAATGACTTCTCCATTCTTTTCTACATCTAAAGTGGATCCCTCTTCGTTTTCCACTAAATGAATTCCACGATAGTCATTGCCTTCATTTAGACCATAGGTCACAAAGGGAACAGAATAATTTAATGTCTTGAGATAGGGATCATCCCCGAAAATAACACATTTCTTTTTGACTTGATCGACAAAACTTTGAAAAGCACTGATGTAGTCGTCTAAATCTTTGTAGTAATCGACATGATCAAGTTCAATGTTGGTAATTAGAGCATAATCGGGATGATAGGCTAAAAAATGACGTTTGAATTCGCACGATTCCAAAACAAAATGTTTAGCCTCTTTGGGCATATGGCCATGGCCATCACCAATCAAAAATCCAGTGGGTTCAAAGGCTTCAAGGGTTTGAGCCAAAATTCCAGTAGTGGTGGATTTACCATGACACCCCGCCACACAAATGGAATTGTAATCTTCTAACAATTTTCCTAGGTATTCGTTATACCAATAAACTTTTACATCCTCCATAGCTAAAGCTTTGGCGATTTCAGGATGCTCTGGACTAAACGCCAAGCCGGCGATAACCGTATCTCCAGGTTGGATATTGTTGGCATCAAAAGGCAAAATTTCGATGTTGCGCGCTTTTAATCCCTCTTCGGTAAAAACATATTTTGTAATATCGGAACCTGTAACAGGATATCCAAGCTCATGCATAATTTCCGCAAGAGCCGCCATCCCAGTTCCTTTAATTCCAGTAAAAAAAATTCGCATAAACGAGAATCCATTCTTTTAAAATGGAAAATTCCTTTCTTTTTTATAAAAAAATAAAAGGCCTGTCTTCTTAAAGCAAGAAGGCAGGCCAAAAGAGAAAACAAGAGACATTACTTCTTTTTCTTATTGCCACTTGCCGACTTGGATTTATTCGAGCCTCGTGAAAGATAACTCGAAAGATCAAGATAGCGGGCCGGTTTGGGAGCGACTTTGGCATCTACTTCTTCAACTAGGTCTTGAGCTTGTCCTTGAAGATGCTCATTAGCGATTTGATCCGCTCTTTCTTGAAGATCCATATCCTCCAAGGCTTCTTCTAAAATTTCTGGATGCGCTAAGTGATAAGAAGGTACAACGTTTTCATTTTTTTCTTCTTGCGTTTTCTCAACTTCTTCATTATGCAGTTGTTGAGCTTCCATCTGTTGGCGAATCGCTTGAGGACGCGTAGAAATGATCTGGGTCATGGGTTGCGGTTGAACACGTTGGCTTTCTTGACTTGGAGCGGCTTTTTTCATTTTAGAAGGTCCACTTAAAGTTTTGGACTCAGCCGAACTTTTTTTCATCTGACTCTTTGGATGAGAAGAGCTTGAAACGGGTTGGGCTAAATCGCTCGTGGATTGAATATAAATAATGGGCGAAGGGGAAGGAGGAGTAGGAGTTGCAGCTCCATACATCGGAGAAATAATTTGGCCAATTCCTCCAGGTTCGATAGGTTTTGGCAAATTAATCGCATCGTGAACAGCTCTAGGATTTTTTTCCTCATCCGCCATATTGCCAAAAATAGGAGAAATGACAGTGGAATATTCTTGTCTTGGTTGAACGTTTTGTCGATTACTCCGTCTTGACAAGGGAGTTCGACTGGTATGAGACGGAGTATTATTGGGTTGAGGATCTTGTTCAGCCCGAACATCAATACGCGAACGGCCTTGCCCTTGATTATTGGCAGGGTAAGATACTTTAGGTTGAGTATATAGCTCTTGATACTCTTCTTGATTTGGGGTATAGCTTGAGGTAGTGGAGGTCACCCGTGTTGTGGCTTGCCCTCTTGGTTCTTCTACCTCTTCTTGTTGCGTTTTTTTACGAGAACGATTGGTAAAGCGAGGTTTAGCCGGAATGACTTCTTCCTCTTCTTCTTCATATTCTTCCTCGTCATCATCCTCTACGCTTTCATAGAGAAATGATTTCATGAGATCTTTGAATCCCACCGGAAAAACCTCCTTTCAAGAGCTAAGGCTCTTTGGCAATTGCTTGAAAAACGAAAGCGATCTCGGTTTTGAAGTTTTTAGAGAAGCCATTCGTTTTGTACCATGAATTAAGAACCAAAGCTTAGGCTTTTAAAGAATCCAAAAAAGCTTGAATTTCTTCTGGGGTTTTACGAAGTTTTGAAACAAAGCGTCCCACTTCTTTGCCATCTTGATACACCACAAGAGAAGGAATGCCAAGAATTTCTTGAGCAATGGCCTCATCGAGTAGTTGATCGCGATCCAATTTGTAAAAGTCTAAATCAGGATTGGCTTTCTCTAAAGCATCAAGATAGGGCATTAAATATAAACAATCGGGACACCAATTGGCGGACCATAAAAAGACTGTGGGCTTAGTGCTTTGTTTTTGAGTATTCACTTCATCTATTGTTTGTAAAGTTTTCATCATCATAGCGGATTGCCCTGATACTAGGGTTAGAAAATCCGCACCTTCCTTCCTGTTTTATCCATTAGCATGATTTATGTTAATTTCCTAAAGATGCACTCGGTAATGAATAGACAAAACAAACTATTCTTTTTTCTAAAATATCTTTTATTTTATGAATCATAATCAATTCTCAGCTCTTTTAAGACCACTCTCTTTAAAAAATCAAAAATCGGATTTAAAGCGGTTACCTTAAGTTACTGAATACAAGTTATATCGCAACACTTTGTTTAATAAAATTCGTCTAATTTAAAAGATCATACTTTTGAGTAAACCTCAAAGTTTTTATCAGTTTAAAACATAAATCTTTGTGAAGTAAAAGTTACGAATATTAACCAAAGATTTTAAATTTTTACAAGCTTTCCTTGGTAATAGGTTTTGTTTTACGTTATTGTCCTAGATTTTTTCCATACAGACCGATAAATTGGTTGGCCTGCTAAGACAAATTTTTGTTCGTATTCTGTTAAAGGGTCTTCTGGATGATCTTCGCGACGAAAATCCACACTGATTTCCTCAAGTAAAAAACCAGCCTTTAAAAATTCTAAAATCGAATATTCAAAGAGTGAAGGATTATCGGTCTTCATCACAATCGATCCATCAGGACTGAGAAGCTGAGCGTATTGGTTTAAGAAAGAGGGAGCGGTTAAACGTCGTTTGGCGTTTCGCTTTTTTGGCCATGGATCCGAAAAATTGAGATGAATCACATCAATTTCTCCAGGTCTAAACCATTCTTCCAAGAAAGAACCATCCCCATGAATCAAAAACAAGTTATCTTGTTGACTTTCATCGAATTTGCGAGCGGCAAGACCCGCCGCCGTTTCGTTGCGTTCAATGGCCACAAAGGTTTCATGGGGATGCATGGCCGCTAGTGCTGCGCAATAGCCTCCTTTTCCACATCCAATTTCGAGATGAAGTAAGCCATCTTCACGCTTATCTTTCCAATGTCCCGCCTTGTGAGCGGGATTTTGGACATGAGCTGGACTCGTAGACAAGTATTCCACTGCTTGAGGAATTCTGCGCATTCTCATAGTTGTGTCCTCGATATTGTTCTTTTTATTGATTGGCTAAGCGTACAATCGCATCGGCATAAATGGCGATGGCTTCTAAAAGAGCTTTTTTTGAAATTCCTTCATCTGCTTCATGACATCCGCCAATTTTTAAATTCTTAGGGGGTTTTTCCCAAGGTTTTTCTGGACCAAAAGCGACAAATTGATCAAACATCTTCGCATAGGTTCCTCCTCCAATCGTAATAGCGGGAGAGAAGGTATCACCAGAATATTTGGCGTACGAAGCCATAAGGTTTTTGACCAAATCAGAATTTGGATCAACAAAAAGAGGCTTTCCGCTCGACTCAATAGCTGGAACAATGGATGTTTCTAAACCTGCACAGGCCTCTTCAAAGCCTTGGATCACCTTTTCAGGAGTCGTATCATTAGGATACCGAATATCAATCAAGACATGAGTATGGCCATCTTGGATGGTTATAATGCCGGGATTGAGCGTTAAAAAGCCCATATACACTCCATTGATATCAATGTGTTCGGGAGTACCTTTCCAATCCTGCAAGAGAAAGTAAAGATCTTTGGCTAATGGATCATTATAAGCTTGTCCAATGTAATTAAGCAAATGAACTGCTGCGTTCACTCCAAGATAAGGAACCGATCCATGAGCCGCCTTCCCTTCTACTTGTAGATGAACTTGACCATCTTTAACTTCACCATGTCCCTTTAACCCATTGGTTTTCAGGAAAAAATCAAAGAGATTGGGATCAAATTGCTCGGTATTTAAGATAGCTTTAGCCTTAGCAATTACGACATTGGGCCGTTCTCCAGCCTTAAAAGATTGAATAATGGTTGGCGCATCGCTATCAAGCGTAATGTGAAGATTTCCTTTTTCTCCATAAATGACAGGAAAATCAGCATCAGGAGTAAAGCCCATGGTAGGAATTGGACCCGTTTTTACGTATTCTTTAATGCCACCCATCCCGCTTTCTTCATCCGTTCCTGCAATGAGCATCACTTTACGTTTTAAAGGAATCCCCGCATCGCGCACTAATTTCATGGCATAATAGCCAGCCAATAAGGGGCCTTTATCGTCAAGTACGCCACGACCAAATAAATAGCCATGATCTTCACTAAGCTTTAAAGGGGCATGCTCCCACCCTTCTCCTAAAGGGACTACATCCAAATGGCCAAGAATACCGACACTTTCTTCGCCATCTCCTAGCGTGATAAGTCCGGCATATCCATCATAATTTTGGGTTTCAAACCCATCCCGTTTAGCGATGTCTAACATGGTTTCTAGAGCTTCTTGCACCTTTGGGCCAAAGGGGGCTCCAGGAGCGGCGTGTTCGACATCACGCACGGATTCTACTGCCACTAAACGTTCAAGATCTTGTTTGAATGCCTCATAGGAAGCATTCGCTAAAGGTTGAAAATTTACCATAAAAACTACTCCTTATCCTTCGCCTTCTTTAGAGGGGGAAATCTCTTTTTTCTTTAAAAATTAAGTCATCCTAAAGTCTAGAGAAAATGAAAAAGAAAGCGAAAAATTTTTCAAAAACAAAAGAAATGTCTAGAAAAAGTGTTTTTTATCTTTTTTTCTCATCTACTGTGTTTAAGATAGCCAACTCTTCTCCAAGAGTCAGACGAAAAAGACGTCTCTTTTTTTTTACCAAGAGAAAAAATAGATTCTTTTTCGTTATATCTTGATTTTTTTTTCAAGTTGGTATCAAAAATATTTTAGCACAGCTTGAAAGCCCATCCCGATTGGCCTACTAACCAACAAAAAGCCGGAGATAGACCTCCGGCTTTATTCAGATTGATGTTTGGGTCGATCATTAATTCGACGAGGACGGCTATCACGCTTAGGCTTACGCTCGGGTTCTTTCCAATCAGCTGGTTTGGGAAGAAGGGCTTTAGCAGAAACTTTCACTTTGCCATCTTCAATTTCAGTGACTTGAACATCGATCACATCGCCAATTTTTAAGACATCTTCAACTTTATCGATACGATTCCAACTAATGTTGGAAATATGCAATAGGCCATCGGTTTTACCAAAAAGATTAACAAATGCCCCATAGTTTTCTACACGAACGACTTTTCCTTCGTACACTTCACCAACATGGGCTTCTCGACAAATGTCCTCAATCATTTGACGGGCTTTATCTAAAGCAGCTTGATCGTGATGGTAAATGACCACGGAGCCATCGTCATCAATGTCAATTTTCACTTGATCGCATTCAGCAATGATTTCATTAATTTTCTTGCCACCAGGTCCAATGACATCTTTGATTTTATCCACACTGATTTTAAGTTGCACAATTTTTGGGGCATAGGGTGAAAGTTCTTTGCGTGGAGCTTCAATGGCTTCTAACATATTGGCCAAAATTTCTTCACGGGCTACATGGGCTTGAGCCAAAGCTTCTTGGAAAATTTCACGCGTAATTCCATGCACTTTGATGTCCATTTGTAAAGCTGTAATACCCTGCTTAGTCCCCGCTACTTTAAAGTCCATGTCTCCAAAGTGATCTTCTAATCCTTGGATGTCGGTCAAAACCGTATAATGACCGGTTTCTTCATCCATGATCAATCCCATCGCAATGCCAGCTACGGGCGCTTTTATGGGAACACCAGCCGCCATTAACGACATGGTTCCAGCACAAATCGAAGCTTGAGAGGACGAACCATTGGATTCGGTGACTTCCGCTACAGTGCGAATGGTATAAGGAAATTCTTCTTCCGAAGGCAATACTTTAGAAAGCGCACGTTCCCCAAGCGCACCATGTCCAATTTCACGCCGCCCAGGGGATCCCATTCGACCTGTTTCGCCTACTGAATAGGGAGGAAAATTGTAATGATGCATGAAGCGTTTGTTATCTACTTCCGTAACATCTTCAATGAGCTGGCTTTCGTTTAAGGCTCCGAGGGTCGTAATGGAAATGACTTGTGTTTCTCCACGGGTAAACATTGCCGAGCCATGCGCACGAGGCAATAAATCCACTTGGGAATTCAAGGGACGTACTTGTGTAATAGCTCGTCCATCGGGACGAATTTTATCTTCAATAATCAGGCGACGGACTTCGTCGGCTTCAATACCGCGACAGATTTTACCCACTTGTTTGATAACTTCGGGTTTATCCTTTTCAAGGACAAATTCAGAAGACGCATATTTATCTTTGGCAGCATCGATCAAAGCATCAATGGCTGCATAGCGTTCTAATTTTTGTTCAATCGATACCGCTTTGCGAATATCGGCTTCAAATTCTTGGCGAACAGCCGCTTCGAGTTCAGGATTTGGCGCATACAACACCACTTCACGTTTTTCTTTGCCACATGCTGCAATGATTTCCTCTTGAAAAGCGCAAAGTTCTTTGATTTTTTCATGCCCAAACATCAAAGCATCAAGCATGACCTCTTCGCTCACTTCATCAGCTCCCGCTTCCACCATATTTAAAGCAGTAGCCGTTCCTGCAACGGTTAAATCAATGGTGGAACGTGCGGCTTGTTCGACACTTGGATTGCAAACAAATTCACCATCCACTAAACCCACTTTTACACCCGCAATTGGTCCGCCAAAGGGAATATCTGAAATGCAAAGAGCGAGCGATGCACCAAGCATCGCAGCCATTTCAGAAGATGTGTCGGGATCCACAGATAAAACAGTATTGACCACTTGCACTTCATTGCGAAACCCCTCAGCAAAAAGAGGACGAATGGGGCGGTCAATCATGCGGGCAGTCAGAGTGGCATGCTCGGTTGGTCGCCCTTCGCGACGCAAAAATCCTCCTGGAATTTTACCAACCGAGTAAAGTTTTTCTTCGTAACTGACTGTCAAAGGGAAAAAGTCGAGTCCTTCCTTGGCTTGGGCACTCGCCGTCGCCGCCGAAAGAACAACCGTGTCGGCATAGCGCACCAAAACAGAGCCATTCGCTTGTTTGGCAATTTCCCCGGTTTCCACGGTGATCGGCTTTCCACAAAAGTCAAGATGAAATACCTGTTTTGTCATCTTGTATTTTTTCTTACCTCACTTTATTTAATCAGTTGCATGATACAGGAAACAAAAAGACAAAGCGATGAATTTTTTAGGACTTCAAAGACAGGAATGAGGAAATCGTACAAATTATCCTATATAAAAAGCCGACAATCCTTTGGATTCTCGGCTTAGTCTCGTTAAAATGTCCTTTTTAAGGAAATTTATTTTTTATCGCTTGTACTTGAAGTTTGAGTGCTGCTTTGTGCTTTTGAAGTGCTTTGCTCACTGGAGGTTGAGGAGTCTTTTGAAGCACTTTCTGTTTTTGAGGCACTTGAGTCTTTGGAAGCATCGCTTGAAGCGGTAGAGTCTTTTGCGGTCTCTTTCTCAGAAGATTGACTAGAAGTGGTGGTACTCGATTGAGAGGATTGGCTACTTGAAGCTTCACTGCTTGACTCTTCACTTACTTCAATGGTTCCAAAAAGGGTAAAGGCATCCCCATCTTGAAGAGAACCGTTGGCAATATTAGCAAAGAAATTTTTAAAGAATGTACTCCAAGATTCCGGTGCTTGGCTTAAAGTGACTTTTTCACTCGAAGTCATTTCTGCACTTTCTTCTCCTTTAGTGGCAGTGCTTTTGGTTACATATTCAATGGACTTTAAGCAACCATTTTCGTCCATGATCAATTCCATTTTGACATCATCCACTGTATAGGTATCCAACACAAAGCTTCCATCGCCACGGATATCTTTGCGATCGTGCATGTAAACCACTTGATAACTTGTATCCACTAAAGCGTTGTAATCTTCGGCATCTTTCATCGTGACAGTCCAAATGTAATCATTGCCTTTTTTATTGAGGGCAAAATCGTATTCATCGGGACGAGCCATTGGCTGAATTAAAAGGCCAGATCCCAATAAATCATAAAGAGGATAGGTAATGGCACTTGTAATGCTTTCTTCTAAGCGTTCTTCATCCGCATCGGCTAAGCCACTTTCACGGACGCTGATGTTTCCAATGGTAAATTGAGCTTTGTTGTTGGCAAAGGCATTGGTTTCATCTTCGGTTGGTTCAAGATCTAACGTGGTGATGGTTTTCGTGGCGGAATCCATCATGCGATACAAGGTACCTTCACTGCTTTCTTCTTCATAAACTTCATAAAAGCTACCATTGGCGCCATAGCGTACATCATAACTGTGGAAAGGTTGAGAAACGACCTCCAAAGTGTCAGCTTCTTTGTTTAATCCTTCACTTTGTGTAGCTTCGTCAAACACTAAACCATATTCAGTCGCATCGGAAGTAGCTTGAATCATTTCTAACAATACATCACGCACTTCTGTGGATTCAGTGTCGCTATTGATGCTAGCCACGGATTTTAAAAGCTCGGTTGGAGCATTGTCTTTTGTAACGGGGGTTTCAATGTCGGAACATCCAGCTAAAACCATAGACACAGCCAAAGCACTCGCCATCAAACCCTTGGTGATTTTCGTAGAGGCATTCATATGTATACTCCTTTTTACGGCTCTATATTAAAAGGGAATGTTGAAAAAACGAACTCTACAGACTGTAAAACCGAATTTTCAAATTTCCATCCCTTTTTATCCCCATAAAGATTAAGAATCGATCTTCAAAAATCCATTAAAATGCGAAAAAAAGGTCTTAAAGTGGGGATTGGGATTAAAAGAAGTGGTCAGAGTTCGTCTTGATTGGAGTCTAAAGGAGCAAAAAGGGTGATCTGATCACCAATTTGAAGCCTTCCATCTTTAAATTCTTGGAAAAAGTCCTTTAAGAACGTTTCTTGTTCAGAAGTAGTGGATTGAACACTCAATTGACGATGACGGGTAAAAAGTGCCCGTTCTATTCCTTTGATTACCAGATAGGTCCCATGGCTTTCAAGAAAAGAAATACAACCTGTTTCATCCATCGTAATTTTTAAATAGTAATCCATGATAATGTCCGATTTCAGTAAATCGCTTTCCTTTAAATCCTGTATGTTTTTCTCTGGACTGGTAATGGTCCATACATACTGATTGGTTGGGGTGGGTTCTAAAGAAAAAAGATATTCCTTTGGATTCCGACAAAGATCAATTGTTTCGAAAGAAAACAGAAATTCCGTTAAAGGTTCTACTGTTGCTCCAAAACAGAAATGATCAAATTCTTCGCGAGTACAAGAAAAGGACTCATTAGAGGTCCAACGTCCCGGAATGTGCGCAATTTCCACCACTGGATTAAGCGCAAAAAAATCAGAGTGGTTGTCCACAATATCCATTCCCACCGAAATTTCTTCTACCGAAATTTCATTAATTTCATTCTCTACTCCGTAATCGATTAAAGTATATCCAATATTTTCTTTTTTCTTTTCATCAAAATAAAAATGATCCACTTCATAGAAATCATTTTCGGTGACTAAAAACGCTTGTTGACGCCCCTTAGAATTGTCTTTAAGTCTTAAAAAGGAACTTTCTTCATCTATTTCTTCTGACTTGGTTTCGCCCTGATAAAATAAGTGCCCTTGGTGTTTCTCATAGGTTGCAGCGAGTAAGGAATCTATAGTCTTTTGAAAAGAATCCATATCTCTTTCTGAATTAAGATGAGCGATTTCTTTTAAGATATCGCTTGGAAATTCTTGCTCCTTTAAAGTCTCTTTCCTAGAAGTGGAACTACAACTTATTAAAGTAGAAGTACCTAAAATGATTCCCAAAACTCTTTTCCAAGTTTTAAACATAAACACTCCTTCCTTTATGATTAGAACAAAAAGATCTGTTGATTATTTTATATTCCTCATTTAAAAATCAACAACACCTAATGGTTGAATCTCTTGATCATTAAAAATAACCAAAAAAAAAGCAAGCTTACGCTTACTTTCTGAGTCCAAGACGAGCAATCAATGTTTTATAACGATCAAAGTCTTTTTTCTTGAGGTAGGCTAAGAGATTTTTTCTGTGGCCAACCATTTTCATCAATCCTCTGTAGGAATGGAAGTCATGTTTATGAACTTTGAAGTGTTCAGTGAGTTCGTTAATTCTTTGAGTAAGAAGAGCGATTTGGACTTCTGGAGAACCAGTATCTCCTTCGTGTACCGCATACTCTTTAATGATCGCTTCTTTTTGGGCGTTTGTCATTGTATAGTCTCCTTATGCATTAAATGGGTTCATACGAAGCAAGGGTTGGAGATTCCCACAGCTGCGAATGAATCCTTGTTCCCTTGAGGGAAACGAAATTTGATCTTTTATAGATCTTGCCTATCCTAACAATCTTCCATTAAAAAATCAACAAGGATCGTATCTAAAATTTCCATTCCTGGGCGTGTAAGTGAAAGTCGTCCTTGTTTGAAAACGAAAAAGTTTTGATATTTATCCAGCACCTCTTGATATTTTTGGTAAAAGTCCAAGCTATACCGTTCTTGCCAAGCTTTAATATCCACCCCAAAAGTAGTGCGTAACCCGGTCATGAGCGCATCAAACCAAGGATTGGTATCCTCTTCATATATTCGTTTTCCTTGTTTCTGGACATATTGATTTAAGTTTCCTTCAAAGCGATGGAGTCCCTTTTCATTGCGTCCAATCGCCCCATATCCAAAGCCATAATACAATCCATCCAGCCAAATTAAAGCATTATGAAGGCCATAATGCTGATCTTTGGCATAGGAAGAGACTTCATAATGCTCGTAACCTGCTTCTTTTAACCGCGTTTCAATGTGTTCGTAAAACAAAGCGCCCAACGACTCTTCGATTTCCGGCGTATGATTTCTCACTAAACGTGTCTTGGGTTCTAAGATCAGAGAATAAATAGAAAGATGCTCCGCTTGAAGCGTTAAAAATTCGTCGAGGTCTTGATCGAGTTCTTCTAAACTTTGGTCAAAAAAGCCATACATCAAATCTACCGAAATGTTCTCAAATCCCGCTTGACGGGCTCGCTTAAACGCTTCCTTTCCCTCTTTGGCATTATGATGGCGACCAAGAAAGGTAAGACGTTTATCATTAAAACTTTGAAGTCCCATGGAAAGACGATTGACACCATGCTTTTTTAATAGCAAAAGTTTTTCCAACGTTAAACTTTCCGGATTGCCTTCCACTGTCCATTCCCCATCTAAAGCCAACCAGCCATCAAAACAACTCAAAAGTCGATCAAGAGCTTGTAAAGAAAGACGTGTGGGGGTTCCTCCCCCGATATAGATGGTTTGTAAATGAAAAGCAGGATCTTGGAGCCTTGCTTGGGCTAGTTCTTCTTGAATTTCATAGGTAATTTGTTCAAGCCAAGCTTCTACGAGCTTTTCTTGATACACCGTCCGCTCAAAAGCACAATAGGAACAAATGGAATCGCAAAAAGGAACATGCACATAGGCACTCACAATAGGTTGCTCAAGTCGTTGAGCAAATTTTGTTTGATCTTCTTTATTTGTCATCATCCATGGAGAGTACCGCCATGAAGGCTTCTTGAGGAATTTCTACACTCCCCACCATCTTCATGCGCTTTTTACCCTCTTTTTGTTTTTCAAGAAGCTTTTTCTTACGGGAAATATCTCCCCCATAGCACTTAGCCAACACGTTTTTGCGTAAGGCTTTGATATTCGTGCGCGCAATGACTTTGCTTCCAATGGCTGCTTGAACAGGAATTTCAAATTGTTGTCTAGGAATAAGTTCTTTTAACTTAATCGCCATCGCGTTGCCCCGATTGTAGGCAAAATCTTTATGAACAATAATGCTTAAGGCATCAACCACTTGGCCATTGAGTAAAATATCGAGTTTTTGCAAATCAGAGCGCCGATAACCGGAAAACGCATAGTCAAAGCTGGCATACCCTTTGGTTGAGCTTTTCATCTTGTCAAAGAAATCAAAAATAATTTCGGAAAGTGGCATTTCATAAATCAATTCCATGCGGTTATCGTCGAGAACTTGCAAATCAACATATTCGCCTCGTTTTTTCTGGCATAGATCCATCATGGTGCCTACATAATCTTGGGGCACAAGAATTTCCGCTCGCACATAGGGTTCTTCGATAAAATCGATATTTTGCGTAGGGGGTAGAGCTGCTGGGTTATCGATTTCTTCAACGGTTTTATCCGTTTTGTGTACCCGATAAATAACCGAAGGAGAAGTGGCAATGAGGTTAAGATTGTATTCTCGTTCCAAGCGTTCTTCCACTACATCCATATGAAGCAATCCTAAAAAACCACAGCGAAACCCAAACCCCAATGCTTGAGAGGTTTCTGGTTCAAATTGTAAAGAGGCGTCATTGAGTTGTAGCTTTTCGAGGGCTTCTTTTAAATCGTCATAGCGGGCATTATCGACTGGATAAAGCCCTGCATAAACCATGGGTTGCATTTCTTTATATCCTTGTAAGGCTTCTTTGGCGGGATCTTTGGCTAAAGTAATGGTATCCCCTACCCGTACGGTTTTAATATCTTTAATGGAAGCTGCAATCCAGCCAACGTCACCCGTACGCAATTCCTCTTTGTTTAAAAGTTTAGGAGTACGGACTCCAAGCTCTGTGATTTCATATTCGGCTCCAGATTGCATCAAACGAATGGTATCGCCTACTTTGACAGTGCCGTTTTTAATGGAAACCCAGGCAATAACGCCTTTATAAGGATCGTAAACGGAGTCAAATACCAAAGCTTGTAGCGGGGCCTGAGGATCCCCTTGAGGAGCGGGTAATTTTTGAACGATTTCTTCTAAAACTTGATCGACATTTAAGCCTGACTTAGCCGAAATTTCAATGGCATCGCTACAGTCCAGTCCAATGAGATTTTCAATTTCTTCTTTCACCACTTCTGGTTGAGCGCTTGGTAAATCGACTTTGTTTAAGATTGGTAAAATTTCCAAATCGTTTTCCAAGGCTAAATATACATTGGCCATCGTTTGGGCTTGTACGCCTTGCGCCGCATCGACTACTAAGATGGCTCCTTCACAAGCGGCTAAAGACCGTGAGACTTCATAGGAAAAATCGACATGACCAGGAGTATCAATCAGATGAAAGAGATAATCTTGCCCATCTTTGGCGTGATAAACCAATTCCACCGCATTGAGCTTAATGGTAATTCCGCGTTCACGTTCCAAATCCATCGAATCAAGCATTTGGTCTTTCATTTCGCGTTTTTCTACCGAGTCGGTTAATTCCAAAATACGATCGGCGAGTGTCGATTTTCCATGGTCAATGTGTGCGATAATGGAAAAATTTCGAATGTTTTCTTGTTTCACTTCAAATCCCCCACTTTCTGACCAAGCAGACTTCTCCCCTTGCCATTGACAAAATCCGCAGACTTCATCGCATTTTTCCCTTCAGGTTGAACTTCATCCAATAGAAAAAGACCTTCGTGTCCCCCCATAAAAAATTGTTTTTTGCCTTGTTTACCAAAAACGCCAAGACCAGGGGTTGGACCAGGTTGATAGCGCGCACTTAAGATCTTCAATTTTCCAATAGAAGTGGGCACATAACCACCAGGTGTGGTCGCCAAAGCCCGAATTTGGCGATCAATTTGAGCATCGTTTTGAAGCAAATCAATTTCTTCCTCTTCTTTAGAAATTTTAGGAGCATAGCTTGCTTGGGTTTCATCTTGGGCGATAAATTCTAACCCACCAGCTAGGAGTGCGTCTAGATTTTCCACAATTAAATTTCCAGCCAAGTGACCCATTTTATCAAATAAAGAAGTGGTGGTTTCATTTGGCTCCAAATTTAAAGTGGCCATAGCGGCTACGCCTCCCGTATCCATCCCTGCTTCCATGCGCATTAAACTCATACCACTAATGGCTTCACCTTGCCAAATCGCCCGTTGAATGGGAGCCGCCCCACGATATTTGGGCAACAAGGAACCATGCAAATTGACACAACCTTGTTTTGGAGCATCCAATACCGCTTGGGGAACAATTTGTCCATAAGCACAGGTGATAATTAAATCGGCCTCGGTTTCAAGGATAGGTTGATAATCATTTCGTATTTTAGTGGGTTGAAATACAGGAATGCCATGGGCTTGAGCCAATTTTTTGACTTCACAAGCTTGCACTAGACCTTTACGTCCTACTTTTTTATCGGGTTGCGTCACGGCTAACACCACGTTAGCGTTGGCTTGAAGCAAATGCTCTAATACCGTAGCCGCAATTTGTGGGGTTCCCATGAAAATAATTTTTGAATTCAGCGCAATCCCTCCTTTCCGCAGTGAATTATAACGAAGTTTTCTTCGACATTGTATCTTAATTCTGCGCCCTTTCTTGCATTGGAAAAAGTGCTTTGCTATAATTCAAGTCGTTACGTCAGGAGGTGTATTCATGCCGCAGATTAAACAGCAGAAAAAGCGCGTTATTACGAACAACAAAGCGAGAATGCGCAACGTTTCTCAAAAATCCGCTCTCAAAACATCCATTAAGAAAGTTTTGAAGGCTGTGGAAGCTCAAGATAAGGCTGCAGCCACTGCAGCGTATGCTGAAGCCTGCTCTAAACTTGACAAAGCTGTTTCCAAAGGTTTCAAGCATAAAAATTATGCTTCCAACCAAAAATCCAGATTGTCTAAAGCAATCAACTCTATCCAATAAAAAACACGATATCCGACTCGATATCGTTTTTTTTCTTATCGATTACTAGCGGGAAGGTCTCCCGCTTTTTTCTTTAGCATCGCTGTCCGAGTTGTAAAATAAAGCGTTCAAAGGCAGTGTCCTTGTCTAAAGCGCCCCGTTTGATATCTTCATCCAATTGGCTTAAAAGGCTTAAATTTTCGAGAAGTTGCGAGGCTTGAAAGCGATAAGCTACTTTTTGCGTATTCCAAATGCGTCCTGAAGAAGCAGAAAGTTTTTCCATTATCTCTTTTTGGGAATAATTGGCATCCATCAAAACACGGACTTGGTAAACAAAGCGAATTTGACCAGCCAATAAACCCAAAATGGCTAAAGGTTCCATATTTTGAAAACGAAAGGAACGATAAAGTTCTAACAATCGGACTGCATCTCGGGCAAAAAGCGCATCAGTCATTTTAAAAATATTTTTCGTTGGTTCGATTGTTACAAGAGCTTGGACATCCTCTAATACGATGTGATCCGAATACAACGCCAATTTATCGAGTTGACTGGCTAAAACGGGGGCCGAATACCCTGCATTTTCACAAAACCAATCGAAGGCATCCGATTCCATTGTCAACTTTCGTTCCTTAAGCATCGCTTTGATTTCAATAGGTTGGCTCTTTTCATCCAAAGCAGAGCAATCCACCATTTTAGCTTTAGCCACTAATGATTTAATGGCCTTTTTGCGACTATCTAGTTTTTTAATCGGAGCCATCAGCACCACGACTTTATCTTCTGGAATTTTGGTTTCTAGGCGTGATACCTCTAAAGGGGTCGTATTTTTTGCTCCTAAAAAGGTCGCGTTTTCTAAAATGACCATGGGCTTTTGGGCAAACAGAGAAAAGGTATCAAGGGCATTTTCAATTACTTCTTTGGCTTCGCTTTGAGCATTAAAACGATCAATTTGATCGCACTGTTCCTTTTTTTTAATCCCATCGAGATTATATTCCATGCGCGAGAGGTCTTCCCCATATAAAATGTACAGCATGACAATCGGCCCCTTTCCATAAATATAAAGCTTATAAGTAAAAAGCATTCGAAGTGACTTCGAATGCTTTTTTTATTTACTCTACACTTAAAACTGTTACATCGTACGGTTCTTCTACGCCACGAACGGTAACTCGATCGTTTGGTTTGCAATCCATAATGGCTTGCACAAGTGGTGCTTCATTGGAAATACGGTTGTTAAAAGGATCCGCTTCAACCGTACCTACGATGTTAAAGGTTAATGTGGTTCCTTCACTTTCATCGCGTACTGTTACCTTAGATCCAAGACGAACAGCCTTCGCTCCGGTAGTTTCCTCGGTGATGATTACAGAGTTTTTAATGAGGGATTCGAGTTCTTTAATACGCGCTTCTACGCGAGCTTGATGATCGCGGGCTGCATCGTAGTCGGCGTTTTCGGATAAGTCCCCTTGCGCGCGGGCTTCTTGCAATTCCTGAATAACTTCTGGACGAACGACATGGAGTAAATTTTCGAGTTCCGCGCGAAGTTCTTCTAGACCCTCTTGGGTAACAAAGATTTTATTGTCAGCCATGATTTGATCCTACCCACCAGTCGCATAAATCGACGAAAAAGCGGGTTTTTCCTTTCGCTTTAATGCAGTATTTAAAATTGTAACACACAATCCAAATTCCAGAGTAGCAAAGCTCTCTTTTAAAGCATTATTGACTGCTCAAATTTAAATTGTATTTTTCAATGTTGGCTAAATGTTCTTCATACGTGGTAGCAAAGTGAGTGGTGCCATCACCATAAATATCTCCCACAAAGAACAAGTAATCGTTTTGTGCCGGAGAAAGAGCCGCAGCAATGGCCGCCTCTCCTGGATTTAAAATAGGTCCAATGGGCAATCCAGAGTTTTGATACGTGTTATATGGAGAATCAATATCGTATTGGGTTTCACATTGCTCTGGACTTGTCAATTGATCATAGAGGGCATAGCAAACCGTTACCGAACTTTGCAAGGGCATATTCGCATTTAACCGATTATAAAATACCCCCGCAATATCAGGCATTTCGGAAACATTCCCACTTTCAAATTGAATCATACTCGCTAAGGTCAAAATTTGTTCGAGTGAATAAGGAGAAGCTTCAATTTGAGCACGATATTTTTCATAAATGACGCCAAATTGATCCAACAGCATGCGCGTAATTTGATCCGCTGTCAAATCAAAATCCATATAATACGTTTCAGGAAATAAATATCCTTCTAATTTTACAAAGAATTGATCGTTATTGAGAACACTAGGATCAATAAATGAGTAAAGGGACGCCAACGATTGAATGTATTCTGAATCGTTCCACAGCGTTAACAATTCTTCTTGGGTGATATTGGGAATGGCATCCGCAATAATTTGGGCAATATCCTTGGCCCATGTCCCTTCGGGAATCGTTACAATTGCATAGCTTAATTGGGCCTTAGCCGGATCACCAATCGTTTCAAAAATTTGTTGAACATTCATGTCCCGATTGAGTTCAAATATTCCTGCATAGCGGGCTGTATCGTGAAATGCGGTATACATCTTGGCGGCTGCGACAGAACGAATCAGTCCTTTATCTTTTAAATCCTCCAGCAACCTATCCAAGCTTTCCCCTTCTTGAATTTCAACCGCAATGGATTCGTTGCTTCCCCCTGGAGATTTAATTCCTTGCTTATACCAAATAAAGGTCCCAAGGCCACATAAAAGCGTTACAATGAGCGCCGCTCCCGCTACAAGGATCAAAATGCGTCTTCGTTTTCGTTTCTTTTTTTTATCTTGGCGAGCTTTACTCGTCATCGGTTAATTCCTCAGTGTCTAAGAAGGTATTAATTACTTCTTCAACCATATCCCATTCTTCATCGGATTCAATGGGCAACAATTCTCCTTCATCGGTATAACCGCAAGCTTGAATTTCATCAGGCGCTCCATCTGGATCTTGGAATACGACGTATGATTTGCCATACTCCTTGTTATCGAAAGTGAACAAAATCACCATACGTTTTTCATTCCCATTTTCATCCACGACATAAAAAGAATTTGAATCCAACATATTACTCTCCTTCTAAGCAAGGGAAGCCAACACCTTAAGGCTCAAAAAAATTTTAGCCAAAAACAGTAGGCCAATTTCTCGTCTACAGTTTTCCAAATAGAAAAGGGGCAAACGGTTTCCCGTTGGCCCCTACAACAATTTTTAAAATGAAGTTAGGCCACCGTTTTTCCGATCAAGGAAACTTTGCAGAATTTGCACAGCAGCCATCTTATCTATGACTTTCTTGCGCTTTTTACGCGATACGTCAGCGGAAATTAAAATCCGTTCAGCTGCTACCGTCGTTAAGCGCTCATCCCAAAGATCGACATGAATTCCATGGTCTTCGAGCATTTTGGCGAAACTTTGCGAAATTTCACCACGAACGCCAATGTCGCCATTCATATGTTTGGGCAAGCCGAGAACTACATTTTTGACTTTATTCTCTTCACAAATTTTGAGGACCTCCTCAAGAGCTTGCTCATAATCATCTGGTGCAAACCGTACGGTCGTTAAGGCTCTCGCAATCATACCAAGGGGATCACTAATGGCAATTCCACAGGTGACAGAGCCAAGATCCAGTCCAATTATTCGTTCCATAGACGACTATTTATCCAAGTAATCCTTTACGAGTTCTTCGATGATCATATAGCGTTCAAATTTTTGGATGTTGTTTCGGGCGTCCTTATATGAAGAGATATAAGCCGGATCTCCACTCACGAGATACCCAGCAATTTGGGTTCCTGAATTGTATCCTCGCTCTTCAAGAGCTTCAGAGACTTCCCGAAGGATTCGCTTAATGTTCTCACGACGAATTTCATCCGTCATAAACATCATTGTTTCTGTAATATGAGCCACTTCAACGCCCCCCTTTTAGTAAAGCGCTTTTATCATACACCTATCCACAATCCTTGAAAAGGCAAGAGCCATTTCCCCACTTATCCCTCCAGGGTTAGCTACCTTCTCAAGATCTTTTAAACAAAAGACGAATAGGCTTTTCATTACCATAGCAGGCTTTTCAAAAACCAAGGTCAAATAGGACTCAAAAGGTTTGAAAAGCTAAACGGTATAGGCTATTTACTTTATTTGATATTTCAATTTTTGACAAATTATAAGCTTAATTTTCTTA
>CAYMGC010000014.1:0-4981 GCA_964389885.1 uncultured Erysipelotrichaceae bacterium
GTCCGTTCATAGCCATGGGAACTCATGCATCCCATTCCAATGGAAGCATGGGTAAGATTTTGCCCCGCTTGTAAAGCGCCTGTGGCATCAGAAGCATAGCGATAATACACATCCATGGTGTAATCAATATTGTATTTTCGGGCTAAGCGCATCATTTCGGTCGTTAAATTCCAATCGTAAGGAGCAATGCGATCACCACCCGAAATGGTTACTTTCTTTTCGGAACCATTTTGTTGGCCCCCTACTAAGCCTATATCTAAAGCTAAGTATTCAGAAACCTCACTAGGAACATAACTTCCACCTAAGCCGATTTCCTCGTAAATGGGAAAAGTAAACCAAGTATTGTAAGCTGGCTTTAAATTATTTTCGGCTAAAATGCTGAGAACTTCAAATAAACACGCCACGCAAGCTTTATCGTCAATATGACGACTTTTTACAAAGCCGCTTTCCGTTAAGATAAAACGGGGATCGACACTGATCAAATCGCCTGGAAGAATCCCAAGAGCCAAAACATCCTCTTTGGAATTCACCTCTTCATCAATCAAAATGGCCATCGTCGAAAAATCTCGCGGACGCTCTTTGGCATCATCAAAGACATGAACGGAATGTGACTTTGAAATAACCGTTCCAGTATAAGTTCCCGCTTCGCGAGTATGGATAAAGACATTTTCCCCTTCCACTGAATGAAAATTGACTCCTCCAAGATTGCGCACGTCTAAAGTGCCATCCTCATTAATAGAACGAACAATCATTCCAATGGTATCTAAGTGGGCTCCGACACAAACCGTTTTGGATTCATCTTCTCCTTTAACTTTTACATAGGCCGTATGTCGATTGTCATATTCCACTTCATAGCCAAGTGCGTGCATTACTTTTTCTAAATAGGCATCAATTTGTGGGTAATACCCCACTACACTAGGAGTTTCCAAAATAGGACGTAAAAACATCGCTAAACGATTGGGTTGAATTAAAGATTTGATTTCCATTCTTCAATTCCTTTCTAGACTAATCTCTTTTTAAAAGAAGACTCTTGAGGTCATTGTAATCCCATTAAAGAAAAAAAAGACCGGAACTCCGGTCTCAAAAATAATAGAAAGTTAGGCGTTTTCCTTTTGTGTAGCAAACTTGGCATCGCGTTGAGCTTTTGCTTCATCCATAATGTCGGCTACAAGCAAAGTTTGCTGTTTACATTTATCGTAAAGCTCTTGATTGTTCTCATTTAAAGCGGTGAGAAAATCAATGAACTCATAGGTCATATGCAATCCTTGATCAATAGAAATGCGTTCTGGTTCAATCACTTGATCTTCTTTACGGGGAGGTAAGAAATCAACATCTGTAACGCGACCGGTACTTCCGCCTGTAATTTGCATCGTTCCCAAATCGCCTTGAATTAAGCCAAGTGGTTCACTTGAACTATCTTTAGCTCCAATACAAGTAATGACTTTATCGGGATATTCCAAAACAAGTACCCCAGAAGTATCGACTCCATTCCAGCCCATCACTGGGAAATATTGAATGGCTGTAGGTTTTCCAAAAAGTGCGGTAGCCAAATGAATGTTGTAAATGTTGATATCGACTAAAGCGCCCCCATTCATAGCAGGATTAAAAACATTAGCAATTTGGCCTGCCATATATTGGGGATAACGACTGGAATATTGTGAATAGTTCAGCACGACATCGCGAACCTTTCCGACCTTATCCAAATTATCTCGTAACAGTCCATAGTTAGGGGTATGAATGTTGGTAATGGCTTCAAAAATCATGACTCCATTTTTCTCTGCCAATTCAAAAAGCTCTTGAGCCTCTTCTTTTGTGGCGGTAAACGGTTTTTCTAAGATGACATTTTTCTTGGCTTCTAAAGCTTTTTTCGCTTGGGAAAAATGCAGGGAATTTGGAGAAGCGATATAAACTGTATCGATTTCATCATCGGCTAACATCGTATCCAAATCATCAAATGCTTTTTTTACATTGTGTTTTTGGGCAAAAGCTTGGGCTTTGTCCATCGTTCGAGAATAAACAGCAACCGGTTCAATCCCATCAATTCCTTCAATGGATTTATACATGAGATCAACAATGGCTCCGCTGCCAATCGTAGCAAGTTTCATAAATTTTAATGCTCAAGTCAAAAACTTGAGACTTTTTCCTTTCTTTTCTATTGTAGTCGTCTTCCCATCTAAAACTGGCTTTCAAAATCAAAGATAGCATAAAAAAAGCCCTGTTTCGCATAGGCGAAAACAGGACGGACATTAATCGAAATCGTAATATTTTTTATAAGCTTTTTGCGTAATCATACCTTGTACTTGACGAACCGTTTCGATGGCAACACCGACAACGATGATCATACCTGTACCACCAAGCGCCATGGATTGTGGCATTTGGGGCCAAATAAGAGGCATCAAGTGAGGTAAAACCGCAATAGCTGCCAAAGCGACTGCTCCAAGTACGGTAATACGGGAGAGGGCCTTGTTGATATAGGTTTCCGTTTGCTTACCAGGACGAACACTGGGAATATAGGCCCCAGATTTTCCAAGGTTATCAGCCACTTGTTCTGGATTGATTTGCATTTCCGCATAGAAGAACGTAAACAACAAAATCAAGATCACATAGACAAGAACCGAATACCAAGTTTTCAATCCCAACCAGTTTTGCATGGTCACATACCAAGAAGCTCCATTGGCAAAGAATGAAGCAATCTGGATTGGAGCCATCATCAAAGAGGAAGCGAAGATAACTGGAATAACGGAAGCCGAGTTAATCTTTAAGGGCAAGTAGTTCATCTTCGAATTGCGAGCTAACGACATGGAACTCGAAGTGTATTGAATGGGAATGCGCAGTTCAGCGGTATTGATCAAAGTAACAAATACAATGATCAAGAGATAGATGAGAATATATCCCGCAAATACCCAACCGCCACCTGGTAAGTCAGTGCCAACCAAGCTTTCCCAAGCGGCTGAGAATTGTTGAGGCATTCGCCCTACGATACCCGCCATGATGATCATGGAGACACCATTACCAATTCCCTTGGCGGAAATCTGATCCCCAATCCAAACTAAGAACATGGACCCTGCAGTAAAGATCATCGAAATGTAAAGCAGCTTCGCGGTAGAAAGACCACCAATAAATAAGCCGCTATACATGTGGTTGAAGCTGTAGGTTAAGGAAACCGATTGCACAATTCCAAAAATAACTGCTAAATAGCGAGTATATTGGTCAAGCTTTCGGCGACCATTGGCCCCAGACTTAGACAGCTCCGTCAGAGATGGAATGACATCCATGCTCAGAAGCTGGATGATGATGGAAGCCGTGATGTACGGGGAGACTCCGAGTGCAAACACGGAGAATTGCTCCAACCCACCGCCTCCAAGCAGGCTCATCATCGCGAACAAGCTGTTGTTGTCTAGGCTTCCTACAAGCCCCTGGGTGTTTACATCTGGAACAGTGATGGCGCATCCCAGACGATACACAAGAAAGGCAAAGAGAGTGAACAGGATTCGATTGCGAATATCCTTGTTCGTCCACATTGCCTTAATGCTTTTCATTCTTAGCGAACCTCAGCGGTTCCGCCTGCTTTGACGATTGCTTCTTCAGCTGATTTAGAGAATTTGGCAGCCACAACGTGGAGCTTTTTCTCAAGGGTTCCCTCGCCAAGGACCTTTACACCAGCAAGCTGTTTCTTCAAAATGCCTTCGGCTTTGAGAAGCTCTGGTGTGACTGTGGTTCCATCTTCAAAACGGTTTAAGTCGCCAACGTTGATGACAGCGTACTCTTTACGATTGAAGTTGGTGAATCCACGTTTTGGTAAACGTCTAGCTAAAGTGGTTTGACCACCTTCAAAGCCAAGACGTACACCACCGCCGGAACGGGCTTTTTGACCTTTTTGACCACGTCCGGAAGTTTTTCCAAGACCAGATCCAGGTCCGCGTCCTACGCGTTTTTTCGATTTGCGGGAGACGGACTGGGAAAGTTCATGTAATTTCATTGCATTTCCTCCTTACTACCCGCGGATTTCTTCGGGTTTCTTACCGCGAAGTTCAGCAACTTGGTCAATTGTTCTCAAGGATTTGAGACCTTCAACCGTTGCGCGCACGGTATTAATTTTTGTACGGCTACCAAGGTTCTTGGTTAATACGTCAGTGATACCGGCAAGTTCCAATACGGCACGAGTGGCACCGCCTGCGATAACACCAGTACCTTCTGAAGCTGGCTTCATGAATACTTTACCAGCCCCAAAGGTACCAACAATATCATGAGGAATGGTAGTACCAACGATTGGTACAGTGAACATATTTTTCTTAGCAGCTTCCGATGCTTTACGGATCGCTTCAGGAACTTCTTTCGCTTTACCCGTACCAACACCTACGCGGCCTTTTTTATCTCCAACGACTACTAAAGCAGCGAAACGCATACGACGTCCACCTTTTACAACTTTAGTAATGCGGTTGATGGAGATTACCTGTTCGTCAAACTCTTTTGGTTCTCTTCTTTGTCTTCTATCGTTTGCCATGGCGACCTCCTAGAACTCCAGGCCGCCTTCACGAGCGGCATCAGCGAGTGCTTGGACACGACCGGTATAAAGATACCCACCGCGGTCAAACACTACGTGTTTAATATTCTTTTCAAGCGCTTTTTTGGCAAGTTCAGCCCCTACCTGTTTTGCTGCTTCGATGTTGCCTCCGTTTTTCAACTTGAGAGCTTCAGAAGAAGCAGAAACAAGGGTATGGCCATGAACATCGTCAATAATTTGCGCTTGGATATTGGCGTTGCTTCTGAATACGTTTAAACGTGGGCATTCAGGAGTACCGCTAAGTCTTTGGCGAAGACGGCGATGACGTTTTTGTCTTGCCTGATTTCTGGACTGTTTCTTAATCATGGTCTATCTCCTTTCCCACTATTTCTTACCAGCAGTCTTACCTTCCTTACGACGGATGTGTTCACCTTTATAGCGAATACCTTTTCCTTTGTAAGGTTCAGGTTTACGAAC
>CAYMGC010000014.1:5081-23479 GCA_964389885.1 uncultured Erysipelotrichaceae bacterium
GGTCTTTTTGGAATCCTTCGGATACCCCAACAACCATGTTGTGCAACAAAGCACGGGTCGTTCCGTGAAGTTGCTTGGTTGTTTTTGCGTCATTGGGGCGTTTTACAGTGACTGTGGTTCCGTCATTCTCAATGGTAAGAATGTCGGAAAATTTTCTTGTCAGAGTGCCTTTAGGCCCCTTGACAGTCACCTCATTCCCTGGAGCTACGTCAACCGTAACGCCAGCAGGAACGGTAATCAGTTTATTCCCGATACGTGACATTTCAGTAATTTCCTCCTGCTAGTCCAATTCCTCCTACCTCTTGTTCTTAAAGGGATTTCCGTTTAAGAACAAGCGGTGGCAAGAATTGTGGCAGATTCCTTGGGGAATCCTACCAAATGTAGGCAATGACTTCGCCGCCTACGTTGGCTTTTTTTGCATCACGGTCTGTCATGACTCCATTAGAAGTAGAGATCAAAGCCGTACCCAAACCATTTAATACGCGGGGCAGATTGTCTGCTTTGGCATACACGCGGAAACCAGGTTTGGAAATGCGTTTCAAACCGGAGATAACACGTTCTCCGTTCTTTCCATATTTTAAGTCGATGGTCAATGTTTTCTTTACGCCATCGGCAGTTGTTGCAAAACCGTTGATGTAACCTTCTTCAACGAGAATTTTCGCAATGCGTTCTTTTTCCTTGCTGGAAGGCATGGAGACAGTTTCATGCTTCTGTGCAAGAGCGTTGCGGATACGAGTAAGCATATCCGCGATCGGATCGGACAATGTCATGATAGCTTTCCTCCTTGCTTTTACCAGCTTGCCTTTTTCACTCCAGGAATTTGACCTTTGTAAGCCAATTCACGGAAGCAAATGCGGCAGATGCCATATTTCTTTAAAACAGAGTGTGGACGACCACATCTCTGACAGCGAGTGTACTCGCGAACTTTAAATTTCTGAGGACGCTGCTGTTTTAACTTCATCGCTTTCTTTGCCACGAGTTACTCCTCCTCTATTTTTTTGCGAAGGGCATACCAAGACCTGCTAAAAGGGCTTGAGCTTCTTCGTTTGTATTTGCGGTGGTAACAATAACCACATCCATACCGCGAGTGCGGTTGACTTTATCAAAGTCGATTTCTGGGAAAATGATTTGTTCCTTCACGCCAAGAGTGTAGTTGCCGCGTCCATCAAAAGCTGTATCGGATACGCCACGGAAGTCACGTACACGAGGTAAAGAGATGTTGAACAACTTATCTAAGAATTCATACATTCTGTCGGCACGCAAAGTCACTTTGCACCCGATAGGCATCCCTTCACGAACTTTAAAGTTCGCGATGGATTTTTTAGCTTTTGTAACAACTGGTTTTTGACCAGTGATCGCAGCAAGCTCCTCAACGGATTCTTCCAAGAATTTTGCGTTTTGAATGGCGTCACCAACACCTACGTTGACAACAACCTTTTCAATTTTTGGAACTTGCATCGTGGAAGAATAGTTGAACTGCTTCATCAAATCAGGGGCGACCTGGTTTTGGTATTTTTCTTTTAACCGGTTCATCGTCTATCCTCCTACTTCTTTTCCTTTACTTCATTGCCGCTCTTTTTAAAGTAGCGAACTTTCACTTTTTTACCGTTTTTATCGGTAGTGAATTTATAACCAACACGACTAGCTTCCCCAGCTTTTTCATCATAAAGGGCGATGTTGGATACATCGATTTTGGCATTTTTTTCAATGATGCCGCCTTCAGGATTAGCTTGAGTGGGCTTTTGGTGTTTTTTTACAACATTGACACCTTCGACGATTACTTTGTTTTCCTTAGGGAAAGCCTTCAGGACTTCGCCGACGGTTCCTTTATAAGCCCCGGTCATTACCTGGACTTTGTCACCTTTTTTAATCTTCACGGACGCTCCTCCTTAAAGCACTTCAGGAGCCAGGGACACGATCTTCATGAAGTCATGATCACGAAGTTCACGAGCGACTGGTCCGAAAATGCGGGTTCCCCTTGGGGTGTTGTCATCTTTAATCAATACAACGGCATTGTCATCAAAACGGATACGGGTACCGTTGTTACGGCTCACGCCGTATTTGCTGCGAACGATAACGCCTTTTACAACGTCACCTTTTTTTACGGTGCCACCAGGAGTAGCCTGTTTAACAGTGCATACAACGACATCACCGATGTTGGCAAATTTACGCTTACTGCCGCCAAGAGCACGGATAACCAATACTTCCTTGGCTCCCGTGTTGTCAGCTACGCGCAAACGGCTTTCATTTTGAATCATTTGCTCTTCCTCCTAGCTTAGCCACGGGCTTTTTCAACTACGCTTACCAAACGGAAACGTTTCGTCTTGGAAAGAGGTCTTGTTTCCATGATTTCAACAAGATCGCCTTCACGAGCCGTATTTTGTTCATCGTGGGCTTTAAATTTCTTTGTAGATTTCACGCGTTTACCGTAGAGAGGATGTTTTTTCATCGTTTCTACAGCGACTGTGACAGTTTTGTCCATTTTGTCAGAAACGACTCTGCCACGGTATACTTTACGTTTATTTCTTTCTTCCATGTCTGTGTCCTCCCTGACTATTTCTTCATTTCCGTAAGAACGGTTTTGATTCTTGCAATGTCTTTTTTAACGGTTTTCATGCGGGCCGTGTTTTCAAGTTGGCCAGTGGCTTGCTTGAAGCGGAGATTGAACAGTTCATCTTTCAACTCGTCAATCTTCTTGAGCAGCTCCGCTTCAGACAATGTGCGAAGTTCAGTTGCTTTCATGACTATTCAGTTTCTCCTTTCCGTACAAAACGGGTTTTTACAGGAAGCTTGTGACCAGCTAAGCGAAGCGCTTCTTTGGCAACTTCTTCTGGTACACCGGCTACCTCAAACATAATACGACCAGGCTTAACAACCGCTACCCATCCTTCAGGAGCACCTTTACCGGAACCCATGCGGACTTCGAGAGGTTTTTTCGTACGAGCTAATTGTGGGAAAATACGAATCCAGACCTTACCACCACGCTTCATATAACGCGTCATGGCAACACGGGCTGCTTCAATTTGGCGGTTGGAAACATAGTTTCCGCTCTCAGCTACCAGGCCGTATTCGCCAAATTCTACCGTACGTCCAGCTTTAGCACGGCCTTCATAGGAAAGGCGATGAGGACGACGGTATTTGGTGCGCTTTGGCATTAACATTATTCGTTTCCTCCTTTTGGAGCAGAAGAGGTATTATTTTGGTTTTGGTTCGCATTTTGGTTATTTCCACGACGTGGACCATTGTTGCGATTGCCACCGTTACGATTGTTGGCACCAGCCTCTCTGCGACCACCTTGGCGGGCATTGCGACCACCTTGACGACGATCGTTACCACCACGGTTTCCACCACGATCTGTACGACGAGTTCTTGGCTTTTTCTGTTTTGGAGCTTCAGGCTCTTGAACCATTTCGCCAGGAAGAACTTCACCGCGGCAGATCCATACTTTTACGCCCAAGCGGCCATAAGTTGTGGCTGCTTCTTCAAGCGCATAGTCAATATCAGAACGAAGAGTGTGTAATGGTACAACCCCTTCGGAATAGCCTTCTGTTCTTGCGATATCTGCTCCGCCTAAACGGCCGGAAACAGCGGTTTTAATTCCTTTTGCGCCAGCACGCATGGTATTTTGAATCGCTTTTTTCTGAGTCGCACGGAAAGATTTACGATTTTCAAGTTCGTTAGCAATCCAGCGAGCCACTAAGCGAGCATCCAATTGTGGGTTGGCGATTTCTACGACGTTGATTTGTAATTTTTTTGCATCCAAACCAGTCAATTTTTGAAGTTGTTTTTTCAAACCATCAATGGATTTACCATCTTGACCGATTACAACGCCAGGGTGCGCAGTGCGAATGATCACGGTCATACGATTCTGCGTTCTTTCAATTTCCACTCGAGAAATCTGAGGATCGGCTTTACGTTTATCTGGAGCGGCTTGCGAGAGCTTGTGGTAATACTTTTCTACACAGTCGCGGATCTTCACGTCTTCCATCAGAAATTTCGAGAATTCTTTATCATCTGCATACCATCTGGATTGCCAATCACGGATAATACCAGTTCGCAATCCGATGGGGCTAACTTTCTGACCCATGGGGATCCTCCTATTCCTTCTCAGCCACAACAACAGTGATGTGACTGGTGCGCTTATTGATAGGGCTAGCGCTACCCTTAGCACGAGGCATGAAACGCTTGAGGGTCATCCCTTCATTGGCGTAGCATTCCTTCACGTAGAGCTTATCTTCGTCCATGTCATAATTATGAGTTGCATTGGCGATAGCGCTCTTTAAAACATCTCCGACCATTTTGCCACCTTTATTTGGGGTGAATTTGCAAATGGCGATGGCTTCTTCTACATTTTTGCCACGGATAAGATCCAAAACAAGTCTGGCTTTACGAGGCTGAATGCGAAGAGTTTTTGCAGTTGCTCTAGCTTCCATGATGTCCTCCTATTTTCTGCCTTTCTTATCGTCGGATGCATGTCCGGTATATTTACGGGTTGGTGAGAACTCACCGAGTTTATGACCAACCATATCTTCTGTCACGTATACAGGTACGTGTTCTTTGCCGTTGTAAACGGCGAAAGTGTGTTCAACAAATTCAGGGAAGATTGTTGAACGGCGGCTCCAGGTCTTGATGACTTCTTTTTTATTGGAAGCGTTCAAAGCCTGTACTTTTTTCATCAGGTGCTCATCGACAAATGGCCCTTTTTTCAAACTACGACTCATTTCAACGTTCTCCTTGTCTACTTGCCGTTTCTTCTACGAACGATCAATTTGTTGCTAGCTTTTTTCTTGCTGCGAGTCTTAACACCAAGCGCTTTTTTACCCCAAGGAGTCATTGGCGCTTTACGTCCGATTGGTGTACGACCTTCACCACCACCATGTGGGTGATCATTTGGGTTCATAACGGAACCACGTACAGTTGGGCGAATGCCTTTCCAACGGGAACGGCCCGCTTTACCTAAATTCACAAGGTTATGGTCTTCGTTACCAACCGATCCAACGGTAGCACGGCAAGTACCGAGAACTTTACGAACTTCACCAGAAGTTAAACGAAGCGTTACGTACTTGTCTTCAATACCAAGAATCTGAGCAGAGGCACCAGCAGCACGAGCCATCTGGCCACCTTTACCAGGTTTTAATTCCACGTTGTGAACGATTGTACCTTCAGGCATGTTGCGAAGTTGGCTCGCATTGCCTGTTTTAATATCGGTTTCGTTACCGGAAATAACCTTCATGCCTACTTTCAAGCCCTTAGGAGCAAGAATGTAGCGTTTTTCACCATCCGCATAGTTCAACAATGCGATGTTGCACGTACGGTTTGGATCGTATTCAATAGCAGCTACGGTAGCTGGGATATTATCTTTATTTCGTTTGAAATCAATAATACGGTATGTTCGTTTGTGACCGCCGCCTTGATGGCGAGTGGTAATGCGGCCAGTATTGTTACGTCCGCCTTGGCTTTTGAGCGGCGCAGTCAAGCTGCGTTCTGGTGTTTTCTTTGTAATTTCTTCAAAGGTCAAACCAGACATGCCACGACGGCCAGGTGTAGTCGGTTTATACTTTTTAATCGGCATAAACTTTTTCTCCTCTCATTCGCAATATTTAGTCAGGAAATAGCGTCTTCTCCCTGATTTGGTATAAAAGAGGAAGTTTTATTCTTCTTCCCCAAAGATATCGATCTTATATCCTGGTTTAAGCGTAACGATCGCTTTTTTATAACCAGGAATGGTTGTGGAAACACGACCGAAACGTTTTGGTTTTTCAGCTGTGTTCACAATGTTCACCTTTTCAACTTTTACGTCGAACAAATGTTCTACGGCTTGGCGAACTTCTACTTTATTAGTACGTTTTGGAACTTGGAATGTGTATTTTCCCTCATTCATGGCTTGAGCGGATTGCTCTGTCCAAACAGGACGAATGAGGACGTCTCTGTAATCTTTCATTAGGAAAGAGCCTCCTCTACTTCTTTCACTGCCGCTTCTGTCATAAAGACTTTATTGGCATTGAGCAAGTCGTAAACGTTAATGCCACGAGAGTTCATCATCATTACATCGGGGATGTTACGAGAGGACAAGTAAGCATTGTCTACACCCTCTTCATCCAAACCTACGACGAACAACGTTTTAGAAGGAGCTTGAATTGCGGAAACAATTGCTGCGAAATCTTTTGTTTTTGGAGCATCCAAAACCAATTTGTCGAGCAATCCGAATTCCTGATCAAGAACCTTGCTAGAAAGAGCGGACTTTAATGCAAGTCTGCGAACTTTTTTATTAATGCGATAGGAATAATCGCGGGGGGTTGGACCGTGTACTACGCCACCGCCTCTATATTGAGGGGCACGAATGGAACCTTGACGAGCGCGTCCAGTTCCTTTTTGACGGTAAGGTTTACGGCCACCGCCACGTACATCACTGCGTCCTTTAGTGGATTGTGTACCATGACGTTTGCCAGCTTGTTGCATTTTTACGGCTTCATACAAAGCGTCTTTATGAGGCTCAATACCGAAGATGGTATCGTTGAGTTCAAATTGACCAACGACTTCTCCTTTTTGGTTCAATACATCGATGAGTGCCATTATTCAGTGACCTCCTTTGCAGTACGGTCAAGCAAAACAACGGGTGCTTTGTCGCCTTTGCTTGTTTTAGCGGTGCGGATCATAACCATACCTTTTTTAGGACCAGGTACGTTTCCTTTAACTAAAACGTAGTTATTTTCTGGATCCACTTTAATAACCGTTAAGTTTGGAGCTGTAGTGCGTTTGTGGCCTTCATGACCAGGCATTACAGTTCCTTTCATAATGCGTCCTTGACGAGAAGTAATACCGTTGGTGGCAAGAGAACCGATGTGACGGATGTTCTTGGATCCACCGTGTGTTTTTGGACCTTGGTGTGCATTGTTGCGGTAGATCGTACCCATGTACCCTTTACCTTTAGAGGTACCGATAACGTCTACTTGTTCACCTGGAGCAAAAATATCAACGCTAACTGTGTCGCCTGCTTTTACATCGAGGTCGCAGTCGCGTACTTCTTTAACAAAACGCTTGGGAGCGGTGTTTGCTTTTTTAGCATGACCGATCTCTGGTTTTGTGGAGTTTTTTTCTTTTACATCTTCGAAACCAAGTTGAACTGCATTGTAACCATCTGTATCAACAGTTTTTACCTGCAGGACTACATTGGGTTCAGCTTCGATAACAGTTACTGGAATCAACAAGCCATCTTCTGTGAAGACCTGTGTCATCCCTAACTTTCTTCCTAACAAACCTTTCACGATGACTTCCTCCATTAAAGTTTGATTTCGATGTCAACGCCACTGGGCAATTCCAGTCTTTGCAATGCATCGATGGTTTCTTTGGTTGGGGCCACAATTTCGATCAAACGCTTATGTGTGCGGATTTCAAACTGTTCCCGGGAATCTTTGTACTTATGTACAGCGCGAAGGATGGTCACAATTTGCTTCTCCGTTGGAAGAGGCACAGGTCCGACAACCTTCTTAGCGCCATGCTTCTGGGCAGCTTCAACGATTTTTTTAGCGCTGTCATCCAGAATGCGGTGCTCATACGCTTTTAAGCGGATTCTCATTGTATTTTTTGCCATGGTTGCTCCTTTCGTTTATTCTCGATAAACATGCTCCATGCGAATTCCCTGACCCATTCCATGACAACGTACTTCAGTGGGTCAGCAACCTCGCACTTCCTTGCAGTGCTTGGCTATTCTAGCATTGCCCAAAGTCAATAGCAAGAAAAAATGACTCTATATTGAAAAATTTTTTTGGCTAAAAGCCTTAACCTAAAGGATCCCTTTGATTTTTCGTTTTGAAAATTGTTTCATAAAAATGAAAGCGAGTTTTCAATATTTTGTTTCATAAAGGCCCTAGCTCGACACAAAACACGTCGTGAGTCGGTTTTTGGTTCGTTCGATTTGTCCAAGTTGTCCTTTTAGAGGGTTAAATTGGTCACACTTTTGATTTTGGTTAAAAATCCCACTCAAGTTTTAAAATTTTTTTTGCGTTTTCTCTAAAAAAAAGCTCGGACTATTTTTCATCCGAGCTTGTTGCCAATAAAAGGCCATTTTCTTTTAAGAAAGTCTGGGTTTGAATTTTGAATTTTCTTTTTTCAATAAAATAGGTGAGCACAAACACCAAAAGAGAGGTGTCAAATCCTGGCATTAAAAGCAACAGACCAAACCATAAGCCAAAAGCTAAGACATCCAAAGCGATTGCTTCATAAGGAGAGCCATAAAATCGAATGATTTTAAATTGGGACATTAAGTTAAGAATCAGTCCCGCTAGCGCTAGAGCGCCGATCAAGGCATCCACGGAAAAGTTGATCAAATAGTTATTGAGCAGTAAAGCGCGAAGAAACATGCAGACCAAAGTGGCACACACAATGGAAATCATGCCAGAAAGCTCAAAGACTCCCGTATCTTCACGCAAAGTCTTTTCTACACTCTCCTTAAAAGGAGTCGTCGATTTACGCGAGAGCAACTTATCCGGAATTTTCTTGTCCTCTAAAGCTAAGTCGGTTACATAGTTGACTAAAATATGCTTCATGCCTCCGCTTACCGAAAGATTTTCGATATCACTTAAGGCTTTTTGATAACGGGCGTTGTCCGCCAAAGGAGCTGAGCGTTTGATTAACGCTTTGGTCACCCAAGGTTGATTTTTTTTTGTTGATTTATTTTTATTGGCCATTCAATTATTCAAACACAACACTATCCGCACCATCAATCAAAATATTGGTGTTGAAGTATTGTTTTAACGCTTCGTATAAATAAAGAGGGTCTTTTGCTCCACCCGTTTCATAACTTGAATGCATAGCAAGTTGGGCTAAACCAATGTCTACAGCATGAACGGACACTTGCGTATTGGAAAGATTTCCAAGCGTGGATCCACCAATAATATCCGAACGGTTGGCAAAGCATTGTACTGGAACGCCTGCTGCTTCACACACTTTGGTGAACACAGCTCTTGAGAAAGCATCTGTGGTGTATTTTTGGTTGGCGGATTCTTTAATAATGGGTCCCTTATTCATCAAAACGGCATTCATCGCATCCGTTTTTTCTGGATGATTTGGATGAACCGCATGACCATTGTCCGCTGACACTAAGAAAGATCCAGCCACGGCTTGATAGTATTCTTCATCGCTTTTACCAAGTCCCGCATTGATGCGACGCAATGTATCTTGTAAGAAAGTGGACATGGCTCCTTGTTTGGTATTAGAGCCCACTTCTTCGTTATCAAAGCAGCAATACACGTCGATTTTGTGTTTGTGATCACTTTCCAAAAAGCCCTGTAAAGTGCAATAGGCACATTCCAAATCGTCGAGTTTTTTAGAGGATACAAATTCCTCTTCATATCCCCAAAGAACGCCTTTCATGCGATTGACTAAGAATAAGTCTTTTCCTTTGATGTCTTCTACATTGACTCCAAGGATATCGGCAACCATTTGATCAAAGGAGCCTTGGCTCATTTCACCACAGGAGAAAAGAGGACAAAGATCCACTTGACGGTTAAAGGCATAGCCATCATTGACTTGACGATTGAAGTGAATGGGAACATTGGGAATGGTTAAAATGTCTTGATCAATATAGAAAAGTTTACTTTCCAAGCCTTTTTCACAATCAACTAAGACACGTCCTGCAATGGATAAAGGACGATCCAACCAAGTGGAATCAATCATACCCCCATAGGCTTCTACATTGAGTTTTAAGTAGTCCGCTGGTCCAGTTAATTCGGGAACCGATTTAATTTTATAGGTGGGGGAATCACTATGGGCGGCACTCATTTGGAAATGATAGGAATCAAGCTCTTCAGGAAGAGCAAAGGCAATAATTGAACTGTTATTGCGAATGGTGTAATAATTTTTTCCTGCTTCTAAATTCCAAGCGTCTTTTTCTTTTAAACGAATAAATCCCTTGGCTTTGAGTTCGTCTTCAATGCTCGCTACAGAATGGAACATACTTGGACATTTCTCAATAAATTGAAGCAAGTTTTGGGCAAATTCTTGATAGGTCACTCTAGACACCTCCTTGAATTACCATAGCACAAAGCCAATTTCTAAAAAACAAAGAGCCATTGTCCAACTTTAAAAAGAACGGCCAAAAAATGGCCAAAGAAACCTTTCTTTTAATCTTCTTCTTTGGCTCTCTTCTTTTTCTTTCAATAGAAATAGAAAGATAAAATTGAACATTTTTTCCAAGTAAGAAAAAAGAATATTTGAAAACCACCTTAGATGGTAGGAAAAACCTTAGGAATGAAAAAAGGTTTCTTTTTTTTTCGTTATAATAGTTTGGATCATTTAGGGGCTTTAGTCCCTCGCAGCCAAACATCTTTACGCTGCATGGAGAAAGGAAAACTATGTCAAAGTACAAAAAAGGAACACAAGCCGTTCAAGGGGGATGGCAACCCAAAAATGGTGAACCAAGACAAGTCCCCATTATTCAGTCCACCACCTTCAAATACGAAGAAGGCGCCGCGATGGGAGCACTTTTTGATTTGGAGGCCGCTGGCTATTTTTATACCCGTCTTCAAAACCCAACCAATGATTTTGTGGCCGCAAAAATTACGGAATTGGAAAACGGTACCGCAGGAATGCTTACGAGCAGTGGGCAAGCGGCCAACCTCTTTGCGATTTTAAACATCGCAAGTGCTGGGGATCATGTCATTTCCAGTAGCACCATTTATGGAGGCACTTACAACTTATTCTCTGTCACCATGAAGAAAATGGGAATTGACTTTACATTTGTAAGTCCTGATGCAACAGAAGAAGAATTGCATGCGGCTTTTCGTCCCAATACCAAAGCGGTGTTTGGGGAAACGATTGCCAATCCAGCCTTGAGTGTATTGGATATTGAAAAATTTGCCAAAGTCGCGCATGAACATGGCGTTCCTTTGATTATGGATAACACCTTTGCCACTCCCATTCATTGTCGTCCTTTGGATTGGGGAGCGGATATCGTCACCCACTCCACCACCAAATATATGGATGGTCATGGTGTTGGTGTTGGAGGAGCCATTGTGGATGGTGGTCGTTTTGACTGGAATGCGCATGCGGATAAATTTCCAGGATTAACGACACCAGACGAAAGCTATCATGGCGTAGTTTATACCGATCAATTTGGTTTAGGGGGAGCCTTCATTACGAAAGCAACAACCCAACTGATGCGGGATCTTGGCTCCATTCAATCTCCCCAAAATGCCTTCTATTTAAATCTTGGCTTAGAATCTTTGCATGTTCGGATGCCTAAGCACTACGAAAATGGCTTAAAAGTCGCTGAGTTTTTGCAAAACCATCCCGCCATTTCAAGTGTACGTTTCCCCAACTTGCCAGGAGATCCTTATTATGAATTGGCCCAAAAATATTTCCCAGACGGCGGTTGTGGCGTTGTAAGTTTTCGTTTAAAAGGTGGTCGTGAAGCCGCTGAGCGTTTTATGAATAGCTTACAACTGGCAGCGATTGAAACGCATGTAGCCGATGCTAGAACCTGCTGCTTGCATCCTGCAAGTACCACTCATCGGCAATTGACCGATCAACAACTCGAAGAAGCTGGAATTTATCCAGACTTAATTCGCTTCTCTTGTGGTTTGGAAGATGCTGAGGACTTGATTGCAGACATTGCCCAAGCCCTTGATCAAGCCCAAGAGGTAAGTGAGCGTGCCGATTAAAATTCCCGAAGCTCTCCCTGCGACGAAAACGTTGATTGAAGAAAACATCTTCGTCATGACGGAAAAGCGAGCATTAAGTCAAGATATTCGTCCTTTGCAAATCCTAGTCTTGAATTTAATGCCCACTAAAATTGCTACGGAAACGCAGCTCATTCGTCTTTTGAGTAATACCCCGCTTCAAATTGAATTGGATTTATTAAAAACAGCTTCCCATGAACCCTCGCATGTTTCGAAAGACCACATTGAACATTTTTATAAGACGTTTGATGATGTCAAGGATCGTTATTACGATGGCATGATCATCACAGGAGCCCCTTTAGCCCATGTCCCCTATGAAGAAGTGGACTATTGGAATGAACTGTGTGCCATCATGGATTGGACCCTCACCCATGTGTACTCCACTCTTCATATTTGTTGGGGAGCTTTTGCAGGCTTGCACTACCATTATGGAATTGGCTACAAAGATTTAGAGGCCAAACTATTTGGAGTCTTTCCTCATCATGTGGTTCGAAAATCCTCCATTTTGTTTCGTGGCTTTGATGATGTATTTTATATTCCCCATAGTCGAGAAATCACTCTCGATAAAGAAGCGGTTTTAGCCCAGCCTAAACTCAAAGTTCTTTCGGAAACCTTAGATGGAGATTTATATGCTCTATCGACCGAAGGCGGTCGGCAAATTTTCTTAACTGGGCATTCCGAGTACGATCCTCGTACTTTGGAAATGGAATATTTGCGCGATAAAAAAGCAGGCCTTCCAATCGCGTTACCAGAAAACTATTATCCAAACGATGACGAAACCAAACCGCCTATGGTCTCTTGGCGCAGCTGTGCCAATTTGTTATTCGCCAATTGGATTAACTACATCGTCTATCAAACCACTCCTTATGACTTATCGACCTTGACTAAGCCACAGGAGTTCACAGAATCTTAAAAATTAAGAAGCTGGAGAAATCTGGCTTCTTTTTTTGTTCTCAGAGCCCCAAATTTTATCGAAAAAAAACAGACCCAACTGGATCTGCAATGATAAAAGACTAATGATTAGAGGTTTATCCTTTAAACTTTCCAAAGAGCATAGCGAAAAGCCCCTTCTTTTTGAGTTCTACGCTTGAAGTATTTTGAAGTTCGGATTTATAGGTCATAAAAATATCTTGAGGAATAAAAATTAAATCCTCGGCTACCCAAACGGAAATCGAAATCTTCTTTTTGAGTCCAGAAGGAATCATAAGAAAATTTTGAGGTTTTTGGTGAGTATAGGTTTCGATATTTCCGCTATAAGGTAACAAAACATACTCTCCAAATTTTTGACCCGTCACTTCAACTTTCTTAGCGTCTTGAACCCAAGTATCGGGAATCAAAGGATGATCCATCAAAAACTTAAGTTGGTTTGTCGAGACCGCATCTTCAAAAAGTATTGGGGTATCTTTTGTCAAAATGGATTCTTCCTTTGTTTTAGAAATCACTGAAATTTTCTCTTGAAAGGTAGAAGCTTCCATATTTTGAGTAATGGCTGGCTCAGATTCAAGAGATGGGAAAATCTCTCTTGATTTTTGAGAACTAGAAGATTCTAAAGTCATAGCTTCAGAAATTGGTTTTTCCTCAACAATTTGGTCAGCAGAGGTAGGTTGAGTAGCCATTAACTTCTTTTTAAGACTAATTAATTCTTCTTTTTGAGCCATGAGAAGAATTCGCATCCGTTCTTGATGCGTTACAATTTCTTGAATAACTGCGGGTTGTTCTTTTAATAGAATCGTTTCCATAGCGTCCATAAATTCTCCAAATTCGGTAAATTTTTCAATGGTTGCGGATTCTTCAACACTAGATGTTGGAACAGCTGTTACTTCCTCAACACTTGAGAATTCTACTAAACGCTCTAATCCTTCTTCTTGATTTAACTCATCTATCTGTGTTAGCTCTTTATTACTTGTGAAATTATTACTAAATGAAGAATCAGAATCTAAAATTGATTCTTTCCAAGCAAGTTCTTCTCTATTTTTATCTTCGTGGAAGAGTTCTTCTTTTTTAGAAAAATCTTGAATAGGAATTTTTTCTAGAAATTCTGACTTCTCAGGAATATTTTCAGCCTTTTCTTTTTTCCATTCTTCTCTGTCTTCTAATTGAATTCTCTTCTCTTCAAATTTTTGACCAGAAATAGTTTTTGTTAATAAATTTAATTCATTTAGTGATTCTTGGGATATTTTTTCCCTCAAACCGAAGTCTTTTACAAACCTCTTCTCTTGAGCCAATTCTAAATCGTTTTTCTCTTCTATAAATGGCCTATTCACTGGAAGAATAGATTGTTCATTGGATAATTCTGTGAAATTAAGCGATTCTTTAGAAGAAAAAGCTTGGAAAGAAATTGGCTGATCACTTGGTTGTTTTATCACTTTAGAAAAACTATTTGGTTTTCGAATCTTAATGGATCCTCGATTTACTCTATGGACTTGAATATCAATAGCTTTGGACTCCACTCGCACTTCATAACGACGTTCGGGTAAAGAATAGACATTTACATCCTGATGAGAAGTAAAGAAAGTATTATTTTCTAAATACTTATCCTCTTTAAAAATCTTTGCTTCAAGTTCCTGAGCCGACCATTCTTGAAGATTTTGCGATTGACGAAGGAGCTGCTTAAGAAAGGTCAATTGTTCAAAATTTTCGATGTTTTCTGTTTCTTCATCGGGCATTAACACAAATAAATAATCTCGAGCACGACTAATAGAGACATTTAAAATATTTTGATTGCTAATGTGAGCTTGCTCTAGGCGATGACTTTTAGAGGGAATATTTAAAACAGCAAAAATAATGTCACATTCATCCCCCTGAAAACCATGAACCGTTCCCACTTGCACTTTTACTTGAGTAGGCCACTTTTGAGTCGTAACCAACTTGTTAATCAAATTCATTTGAGCTGCATAGGGTCCAATAATTCCAATTTTAAACTGATCTTCTGGATTCGCTTGAGCAATCTTTTGAGCTAAATAAGAAACAAACTCAAAGGTAAAAAGTGCTGAATAAATTTGATAGGAACTGCTCCTATTTAATTGTCTTGATTTATATAAGCCATCATAAGCACGTACAGGAAATTTAATGAGGTTTAAGGGCTGAATGGTTAAATCATCTTTTAAATTAAGAGATTTTTGGCTAGTACTAGCTCTATAGTTCTTTAATTTTCCTTCATAGGTAAATTGGCTAAAGATTTGACCTACTTCTGGAATACTTCGATATTGCACCTTGAGGGGCGTAATCTCGTATTGATAAGGAGTAGTTTTAGGATGAGTAAACGAATTCAGGTGGACCATCGTATAAATATTCTCTTTTTTCCAAGAATTTTCATTAAGAATAGGCTCAATTTGGAAAGGATCTCCAGCTACAATAAATTTTTTAGGAGAAATCTTATAAAAGAGATAGATCATATAGGCTAAAGAAATCATTGAGGCTTCATCTACAACAACGTAATCCCAATTCACCTCGGTAAGAAGAACTTCTTCTGATGAAGAAGTATAAAATTTGTCATAAGGAAGCCGAGCTATAGTAGTAATGGTCACATTTTTCGCCACTTCTTGAATATTAAATGATTTTCCCTTAAAAATAGCACTATTTTCAATTTCCTCATCTTCAGTAGAGCCAAAACGAACCAACCAATTTTCATAGAAATTTTGGTCTTGGGCACTCTCCATTATTTTGCGGGTTAAAACATCTGCAGCTTTATTCGTCGGCGCCAAAACAAGAACTTTGCATTTCTCTTGTTGCATCAAAGGAGTAAGAACATTTTGAGCCAAATGAGTGGTCTTTCCCGTTCCTGGAGGGCCAAAGATAAAGTGGATGTTATCACATAAACTTTTTTGAAAATTAAACGTATCAGAATATTTAAGGTTCAAAATTTCTTCCAACAGCGCTCTCGTTAAAAAGGTAATGGGCTTATCTTCCATTTCGACATATTTCACATCATTTAAATCTAATCCTTGAATATCTTGGATATTTTGAAGCTTGACGCGAAGACGATCTTCTTGAATTTCCACACTTTCGATGGGAATCGTTTTGGTAGTTCTTGGGAAATGAAAAGTCAGAGGAATCTTGGAAAGATCCTTTATAGACCGAGGAATTTTTGTTTTAGGTTCAGTTAAAATAAGTGTCCGCTTCGTATTATTTTCCCGTTTAACTTGATCAAACCGTAACCATAAGGAGGCTAACTGTTTTTTCGTTTTATCTTTATGATTGCGATCGGATAAAATTTCTGCTGCCAAAAGCCTAGTAACCCAACCAAAAGAATATTTAGGAAACTTTTGAGCTTCTTGGGAAGCCTTTTCTTGAGAATTGAATAGATCAAGAAATTGATCCACCTTTTGAACATCCTTCTTCGTTTTAGTTTCTTTTGGATAAGAAGAAGCTTTAGAAAGTGGAGTAGATGTAAAATTGGAGGATTTCGAGTCAAAAAGAGTTCTATTAGGATTGGAATCCGAAATGATAGAACTCAGGAATTCTTCTTTATTTTCTGATGGAGATATATTGGGCTGATTAAAAGACGAAATCTTTTCTTTAGAAGGATTAAAGATTTTTTTGTCTTTTAATCTCTCTTTTTGATCTTTTATCCCTACTGTTTTATTGGACAGAGAAGAATAAGGATTGGGAATTTCATCATAAGGAGTTCTGAAGAAATCATTCTCTTTCTTCTTTTCTATACTTGGCTTTTCTTTCTCGATCCAAGAAATAGATTTATCTTCCTTTATATATTTAAAATCTATTTTATTTTCTAGATAGCCTTGACTTATAAAAAATTGCATCAACCTATCTAGAGTTGGAAATTCTTCTTTAAATCTATGAGGACGAATACCAAGTCTATAAAGAAGACAAGGAGTGCCCACTTTCTTCAATAAAAGGGAATGAATCGTTTCTACCTTAAAATTCCCATTTCCTCCATAAGGAAATACCATTTGTTGGCTGGATTCAAAGGCTGAAATCGCTTTTCTCTCACCATTTAGAAAGACTGGCTTATTCCGAACTAATTTCCAGCGGGATGGAGAGTCAGCTAACCAGAGATAAAAGGAGGAAAGCCAGTCTATAGACTGGACTTCAATAAAGCTAGGGGTAATTCCAGGAAACGAGGTATCATGGATAGAACGATTAAAATTGGGTCTTCCTCTTAGAAGATCTTTTTCTGTCACCGTATCTTTTACAATTCCTCGAATAAAATTGGCCAATTCAGGATTCTTAGATTGAACAAGACTGGCTCCTAAAGAAGGAAAAGCCCAAAATGCTTGGTTATTGTGAAGAAGAAGCCTTAATTGATCATTTTTAAAGAGTTTGGGTAATTGGGGATTATCGGCCCAATAAGCATTTTGAGCCAATCCATATTCTTTATTCGTTGAAGGAAGAATATTCTGTTTTTGAAAAGCAGAACGAATAGTATTATAAAAGGATCGAAATGCCACTTTATCCTTACCCGTAAGCCGACTGAGTTCTTGAAGATCATAGGGAATTACAGAAAGAATAGAATCATCCAATATTTTTAAAGATTTAAAATAAAGAATGGCATTAGCAGTCATCTCAGCTAAAAAATTAACTAAGGTCGAATTCAGGGATTCCTTCCAACGAATCATCTTACGATTTTCACTTAGAAGAAAAGGAGCATGAATAAGAAATTTTAAACCCGTCTTTTCTTGAGTAGGAAAAAAGCTAAAGACTGATTGATTAGCTAAAGGTTTCAAATTTCCGTTAGAATCTGTAAGAAAAGCCACACTACATGGATAAGATTTTCCCTTTTCCTCGTAAACTTGATGAAAAACCCAAAATATATTTTGGGTTTCTTTATTATTCATTTTATGGGTTAAACATATTTTTTCTATTCTGAGAGAAGTCTCTTCAAAAGAAGACTGATGAAGAATATTTTTTTTATAAAGACCGCTTCCCCCTATCCATTGATATCTAAGTTCCGTTAAATGAGAAAGAAACAAAAGAGGATAGGAGAGCGATTGTAGCTTGACTAAAATTTCATGAGAAGCATTCAAATCAAAACGTGGTAAGCAATCAAGAGTGAGAGAAATTAAAGTTTCTCTTACTTTTCGATTTGGATGATCTTTTTCTAACCAATGGGGAACGATATAATTATCGATTTGAAATCGATAATTTGGATCATAAATTTGAGGAGTAGAAGTGTAAGCAAAGACCGATCGAAAGCCAAATTTACCAAGAGAGGATGGTGATTTTTGAAAATGTTCTGCTAAGGTAAGAAAATTTATAGAACCAATTTTTTTATTGATTATATCTTGACTCTCGGTATTGACATCGGATATAGAAAAACCACATTTTCCATTATGAGCAAATACCAAGCTAGTGGGATTTAAAACAAAGCGAGCGGAAGTGGCTTGCACTTCATCTGCGTTTTTGAGTAATTCATAGATAAAATGCGCTGGGGCTAAATCTTGCTCAAAGTCCCTTTGTTGAGACTCAATTTGAGAAATGAAATTGGACTCCTTAACTTGATTTTCTCTCTCTTTAGTTAAGGCATAAAATAATTGCTCTTGGTAGCCATTCATAAAATCTTTCTCCCTTCCAGAATAACAACATGAGCATTTTCTAAAGAGTCTAATTTTTTTATATAACATATTAATATCAAAATTTCTATCATGTATAGGATCTTATAAAAAGAATGGGATAAAAAAAGCCTTATCTCAACAAGCGTTGAAATAAGGCTTTCTTTGTCCAGCAACTTCCTATTTTTGCCTTACGGCTATCGTCGGC
>CAYMGC010000015.1:0-22788 GCA_964389885.1 uncultured Erysipelotrichaceae bacterium
TATGATTTCTATACCTTTTTAAAGATAAAAGAATTCTTCTTATCTTTACCTAAGGAAGAAAAGTTCTTTGGAAAATTTTTATGAAATTTTTGAGTATAATAAAGATTAACTGACACGTAAAGAAAGGAGAGGGGGATAGGACTCAAAAAGTCCGCTCTTCTAAATTCACAATGAATAATAATGTCACAGTTTTGGTTGTCGAAGATGATAATTCCATTCGCAACCTTATTGGAACCACCTTAAAATCTCATAATTATAAATATCTTATTGCCCAAGATGGAAAAACGGCCATTTTAGAAGCCGCCACCCACAATCCAAATGTTATGTTTTTGGATTTGGGATTACCCGATATGGATGGGGTAGAAATTATTCGTAAAGTTCGTAGCTGGTCTAATATGCCAATTATTGTTATTTCTGCACGGACCAATGATGAAGACAAAATTGCTGCCTTGGATGCCGGAGCGGATGACTATTTAACCAAACCTTTTTCCATTGTAGAATTGTTGGCCCGTTTACGAGTAGTGGAACGGCATTTATCCACCCAAACACAATCCACGGTATCTGAATCCGTATTTGTGAATGGTCCCTTGCGCGTCGATTATGCGGCAGGCTGTGTTTGGCTAAGAGATAAAGAATTGCATTTAACACCCATTGAATTTAAACTTTTGACTTTACTTTCTAAAAACGTGGGGCGCGTTTTAACCCATAACTACATCACTGAACAAATTTGGGGATCCAATATGAATAATGATATTGCTTCCTTACGCGTATTTATGGCCACTTTGCGCAAAAAACTTGAACCCAAAAAAGAAAAAGTTCAATTTATTCAAACCCACATTGGAGTGGGATATCGTATGTTAAAAGTGGACCAAAACGATCCCTTGACTAAATAGCGACCCAGTGTCGCTTTTTTTCTATAAAAAAAAAGAGCCCAAAAGGCTCTTTCCGATCCGAAGAGGATCTTTGACACAATTCAAAATAATATAAGGACGTTTAAAACAAGACATTTTAATCAGAAGGTTATAGAGTACATGATCGCAGAAACTATCACAATTATATTATGGAGGGTCCTTATATTTTGGGGTGTACCCAAGCATCGACGTCCCCCAACGTAGATCCCAAGTACATCAAGAGTATAAAAAAACATTACAGTACAGTCAACCAAACACGGAGAAGTAAACCGCTTGCTTTGTAGGGAAAAATGGTTAAATGTTCGTTTTTAACGAGCATTTTGCCTTTCTTGCTTAAGAATTTTAGACAATTAAGCGAAAAAATAGACAGGTTAGAAAGTATGCACAGTTTGAATGACTTTTACGTTGTGTTCACTCTCCAAGGGAAAAGTGGGAGCTTCTTCATAAATGTTCAACGCTGGTGAACGATACGTTTCGCGCGTAATCGTCACTTCCCGCTTTCCAGTTAATTTTAAGTGAACACTTTTCGCATAATGGACTCGATCTTTTGGACTTGTAATTTGTTCAGTGGTTACTTCAATAGCACGAACGATTTCTCCAGTATTGGAAAATTCAATGACTTCACCATTTGGATATTGGGGAATATGGTGAATGAGACGAACTCGCATTTGGGGATAGCCCTGGGGAGTTTCAATGGCGTGTTGTGGACGATAACACGAGTCAATAAGAATCCCTTTATTTTTATTGAGAACAAGAACGGTTTCTACTGGTTTGGTGAGCGAATCTTTTGGAACAGGAACTAAAATTTTTTCAGCCTTACGCCCAACTAATCCTTCGAGTAGACGCATCTCTTCTGCACTTAAAATCATTATAATAGCGGATTACCTGATGGTCAGGGGAGGAACATCCGCTCCCTCCTTTCTGGGAATATATCCTGATGTCAATTTCCTCCAAAAAACCTTGATTTGATCAAGGAAAATGATCCTTGTTTATTTTTCCTTAAAAAGTTTTTTTCAAGGGAAGATTTAGAGAGTTTACAGTTTTATTGTAAGCTCTTTTTTTATCGGCAAGATAGAGAGGGGCAAGGCGGCGATTAAGGTGGCCAATTTGGTCAAAAGGAGAAGATTCAAAAAGGATCGTTGACTCCGGCCTCTTAAGGGAAATGTGGTAAAAATGAATTATCTCCCTTTTTTCTTGGTTAGACTTGGGTGAGAAAATTTTTATCAAAAGACCAGAAAAAAGGAAGCCAAAAGAAAGGAGAAGCAACGGTGTTCCATACCCTAAACGCTTCAGACCTTAAAACCGGATGACAAATTTAGTGGATAGCTACCGGCGGGCTCATAAGTTAGCGTTGAGTTGTGTAGCCGAAAAAAAAGCCCAAGACAAAGATCCTTATCTTCCTGTCTTGGATCATTATTTACAATCCATGCATTTGGTCCGCCGTAAAAATGTAGGATTAAGAGAAATTTTAACCGATCGCATTGTTGGCACCTGTCATGAAGGACGGACTGAATCCTTTGCGGCTAATTTTATGCCTCTTTTGGAGGAGGACAGTGAGTTTGCCACCAAATGGATGTCCTTGTATCACTATGCTTTAGAAGAAGGCTTACGCGATCCTATTAAGGTGTATGAATTCTTTGGTCATTACTTTGTAGAGGAAGGCAATAAGCGGGTTTCTGTCATGAAATTTTTAGAAAATCCGCTCATTAGTGCCAATGTTATTGAAATTGCGGTGGATCCATATGATTTACCTCAAAGTGAGCTTTATCAACGGTTTTTGGAATTTCAAGAAGCCACCGGAATTTCCTCCATTTTAATGTCTCAACCCAAAAACTATAAACGGTTGCAAAAGATTTTAATGGGATCGAAATCCTCATTAACGGATGAAGAAAGAAAATCAATTTTATCCTTATTTTATAGCTTCGAAACCATCTTGCATAAACTCATTACGCACCCCATTGAAGCCACAAGTGGGGATGCCTTTTTGCTCTTTTTAGAAACCTTTGGCCTTGATGATGAAGCCATTCCCGATTCCATTTTAGACAAGGAAGTGCATTCCATTTTACCAACGATCCTTGCCTATCCTCATTCTCATAAGGCTACACTGTTAACCGAAACGGATTTAAGCGATCGTCGTTCGGTGTTGTCCTTTTTAAAGGAACCCATTAAAGCCGCTTTGATTCAAACGGGAAATCCTCAAACCTCTTCTTGGAGCAAAGTTCACTATCAAGCCTTCCAACAAATGGCTCGACAAATGGAAGGACGCGTGGCTATTGAAATTTTTTCCGATAAAAATACGGAGGATGATATTGAAAAGGCCTTTCAAGAGGCCATTGATCATGGAGCAGAAGTGATTTTTTCGGCCCATCCTTTAATGCTACAAATCACCAACCAATTTGCGGCCAAATATCCAAAAATTCGCTTTTTGAATTGTTCATTAAATCCCGATGCTTCATTAGTGCGCACTTATTATACGAGAGGGTACGAAATTCAATTTTTACAAGGCTTAGCGGCTGGTGCCTTGACCACCTCAGGTCATATTGGTTATATTGCTGATTACCCAATTTATGGAGCCATTGCCGATATCAACGCATTTGCGATTGGAGTAGCCATGGTTCGTCCCCAAGCCAAAGTTTTTTTGGAATGGTCTACTACAGAAAATGCCACCAATGCCGACTATCCCATTGATGTAGATATGATTTACATTGCAGGCCAAGACTTTGACACCCGTATTACCGCCGGAAAACGATTTGGTCTATTTGATGTGCGAACGGGGTCTTTTACCAATTTATCCACTGCTGACCAAAAGTGGAATGTTTTTTATACGCGTATTTTGTCATCTATTTTAAATAAAACCTACAATGCTGATATTCAAAAGTCCAATGGCTTTCCGATTAATTACTGGTTAGGCTTATCCAATGGCTTAATTGATGTGAGCTTTTCAGAGACTTTGCCTTTTCAAACCCGGCGGCTAATTAAACAAATCAAAGATGACATTGCGGATAAACGATTCTTTATTTTTGATGGCGTTCACGTCAAACACAAGGACGAAGAACGCATTGTTCCTATTAGTTTTGAAGAAGTAGCACAAATGGATTGGCTCGTGAAAAACATTGTCGGAACTGTCCCCAAAGATGCCAAAATTATTCCTTCTGCCGAGAAATTGATTCAAATTCATGGCATTGATTCCACGGATTAAAATGGTACCGATGTGCAAAGACCAAGGTTTTGTTTTTCCTTCCCTGTCCATCCTTAAAGGAAGGATCTTGTCTATGCCAAAAACAGCACGGATTTTATTATTAGCCGATGAAGTGGATCGTGCCTATTACCAATTTTGGAAACCAGAGCGTTTTCAAGACATTGATTTGATTATCTCTTGTGGAGATTTACCCGCCCGCTATTTGGAATTTTTAGCCACCATGTTTCGGGGGGAGGTGTTATACCTTCCAGGAAATCATGATGAAAGTTATCTTCATCATCCCCCTGAAGGCTGTATTGATATTGATGATCGGATTTATGAATGGCGAGGATTGCGGATTTTAGGACTTGGCGGCTCGATGCGCTATAAGCCTGGCCCTTTTCAATACACCCAACAAGAGATGGAACGGCGATTGAGTAAGCTCCGCTATAAACTGTATTTTTCAAAAGGAATCGATATTTTAGTCACGCATGCACCGGCTTTTGAGCAACACGATGGAAAGGATTTATGTCATATTGGGTTTCAAGCTTTTAATACCATCATTCATAAATACCATCCTCAATATTTCTTTCATGGTCATGTTCACTTAAATTATGGCGCGTTTCCCCGCAAGTATTTTATTGAAGAAACCGAATGCATTAACGCCTTTTCAAGTTTCGTGGTGGAAATTCCCTTGCCTAGTGACGATCAACCCAAATCCTACAAACGCTGGTTTTCCTATAAACGATAAAAGCGCCTTGAGCGCTTTTTTTGTTAAAAAGAAAAAAGCTATCCGATTAGGATAGCTCGTAAACATTAGGATTCTTTGGACTCTTCTTTGGAGTCCTCGGATTTTTTCGTTTCTTGTGAACTGGATCCGCCTAAATAGGAAGCAAGTAAATCATCTGTGTGATCATTTTCTTGGGAAGAAGCAGCTGGTCCAGAAATAGGCGAGATAGGAGTGGTAATCAACTCGGTTACCTCAGGCTCACTGCTAAAATCACTCACCAAGGTTGTTTCTGAGGCTTCCGTTGGATCGGATTGACTATCACTTTGAAAATCGATGGTACTTGGTTCTAAAGAAACGAAATCTTCACTTAAAGCGGGGTAATCGCTTGAACTGGAAGGGGATTTATCCGTAGAAGATGGGGTAGATGAAGCCGGTGGAGTATCCGGTTGAGATTTTGGCGAAGGTGTGGAATCCTTTGCCGATTTTTTCAAGGAAAATTTATTTTTAATTGATGAAATTGTATCCTGTTTAGCCTCATCCGTTGTCTCTTTCATACCAGGCATCGTAGAGGCTTTTTCTTTAGCCATTTTGTGATTTTCTTGAGCGGTTTTAAGCTTATTAATAACCGCTCTAGCTCCTTCATCGGAAACAAGATCTTCAATTTTTTCATTGTGGATCAAGTACCAAATCAAGCCTAAAATGATAACTTCCTCTACAATCGCAATACCATAAATCCATGTGTAACTGCCAACACTATCATAGAGGAAACCAATACCACTAATCGCTAAGGCTGTAGTAAGAGTGGATAAGAAGTTCAAAATCGCATAAATGCTCGAAAAGCGCCGACGGCTTACGCGGGCCGAAACCAACAAAGGCAAGGACAATTCGTTTAAGGCAAAAGCACTGCCGTAGAAGAAAGCTAAGACCAAAAGAGTACTTTGGCCATTAAACATCGTCGCCATCCATAACCCAATGGTCGCACACAATACCACAATATCGAGTAAGCCAGTAGCCAAAATGGGTTTTAAACGAGTGGAGAGCCAACCGCCTAAAAGTTTAAAGACTAAGTTTCCAATCATCGCCCAAGAAATCGCCACCGCGCCAGTCAAGGCACTTAAGCCAAGCGAAGAGCCGATCGAGGAAAAATGAACGGGTAAGCCCACAAGCGTAGCGGATAAAATGGCAATGAGGGCAAAGCAGCCAATAACCAAATAAGAGGCTCGTTTGCGTTCCGTGGGGCCATCCTCTGTTCCATAGGGCACTTGGCCAGCAGCCGCGGGATGTAAGGGACAATGCCAATAAATTGAGGGAGCCATTAAAGCAACCATTAAAACCGCTTGCACAACAACCCCCATACGCCAGCCATAAGTGGAAATGACGGTGGACATCAAAGGGGAGAAAATGGCCGCTGTTAAAGCCGAGCCGGCCAGTACAATGGAAGTTGTCCACGATTTTCCTTTTTCAAACCAGTTGTTGATTAAGGTCGTCGCAGGCACCATTCCAATCAAGGCGCTGCCACATCCTATAAGGGCACTAAAGAAATACATGGCGTAGGCATTTAAAGAAAAGGCAATTCCAAGAACGGCACAAGCCGAAACAATAGTTCCCACCAATAACACGTTGTACAGTTCAAACTTCTTTAAAATCCTTGGCACCGCAAGGGTCATCAAGGCCATAAAGATCAACATAATCGTGGTGGTTAAAGAAACACTGCCTAAGGAAATGTTGAGTCCTTGGGCAATGGGGTCATAAAACACCCCAGCGGAATAAAAACAAAGGCCCATGCTGGCGCCCACCATTAAGCAGGCCGAGGCAATGACTTTTGCATATTGGATGCGATCCGCTTTATTCATATTGAGCTCCTTTCTGAAAAGAGAATCGTTTCCCTCATTATATAGGGCCTAATTTGCCTTGAACCTCTTTAAGCACGGCCAATAAAAAAACTCTCTTTAATTAAAGAGAGCTAAACATTTATAAGACCAATCCGGCTAAATACGCTACAAGAGCAGCCATAGTTGCCACTTGTAAAAGACTTCCACCAAGCCAGGCGGTGAAAATCGCCGCCCCAACACCAAGCAAGCAGACCAAAAGAGGCAAATCAGAGGCAAAAACACTTGGAAAGGTCATCGCCGCCAATACAGCATAGGGAACATAAAATAAAAAGGATTTAAAAAATTGGGAGTGAATGGGCTTAGAGAAAAAAGCCATCGGAATCATTCGAATGATGTAGGTGACAAGAGCCATCACAAAAATGCCAGTATAAATTTGCATCCTCTTTCCTTTCTAATTGTCATTATCCGAACGAGGAAAAAGCCAAGCCATGAAAGAGGCCACCACTAAGGTAATTAAAATAATGGAATAGCCCCCACTTAGCGCTGGAAAAAAAGAGAATCCACAACTTAAGCCAATCGCCAACAAAACACAATATAAAATCGCTTTGTCTTTTTTGGCCGCTGGCACAAAAATGGCAATAAACATCCCATACATCGCCAGCCCTAACGCATTGACCACGTCGCTAGGCAGGGTATGACTAGCAATCGCTCCTAAAATGGTGCCCGAGGTCCAACCAATCATAGGTAAAATCACTAATCCCATAAACCAAGCGAAGCGAATTTGGCCTTTTTGACCAATCGCCACTGCATAAATTTCATCGGTAATTCCATAAGCCATCAACAAGCGTTGCCACAAAGGGATTTGATCTCCTACTTTTTGCGCTAGCGAAATGGACATTAAGAAATAGCGCGCATTAATAATGAGTTCGGTTAAGACAAGTTCCAATAGAGACGCTCCAGCACAAATTAAAGTGGTTCCCGCAAATTGGCCAGCACTGGTCAAATTGGAAAGAGAGGTGATCGCTGCTTGAGTCACACTCATGCCTTGAATGATCGCCGCCATTCCATACGCTGCGGAAACGGCGAAATAGCCAAGGGCAATGGGAATGGCCACCTTCATTCCTTCTAAAAACCAAAACCACGTTTCTGTTTTCTTCATAGGGCCAATTATAGACACAACCTAAAAAAAATCTATTTTTTCTCGATGGGAAGACACAAAAAAACGCGAAGAAATTCTTCGCGTTTAATACGGAGAGGATAAAAGGATGTTATTGTACAAAACCTGTATGGGCACAAACCACTTCATCGAGTAAAATGCGCGCTTCTCCATTGCCAAGAGCTTCTGCTTTTTCAAGCCATAAAGTGGCTAAAAAAGCATCTTGATGAACCCATTGGCCGACAAAGTAACATTTCCCTAAAATTAAGGCGGCTTGAGCGGATCCTTTATGAGCGGCTTGCATTAAGTAATCAAGTCCCTTGTCGAGATTGACTTCAATGTTTTCAAAGCCTAAAACATTTCCTAAGTAAAATTGGCCAAGGACCATCATGGCTTGGGCATTATCATTGGCACAGGCAAGTTCCAAGTAATCAATGCCTTCTTCCATTTTTCCAGCGTTTAAATCCATAACCCCGGCAATGTATTGAGCCGAAGCGCAATTGGAGTCAAGCGCTTCGTCAAGCCAATCAATAGCAGCCTGATGACCGCTTTCGTTTTGGTATTCTTCAAAAAGATTTAAACAAGCTTGGGCATCGCCAAGTTCTGCTTGTACGTCAAGTTGTTTGCGAAGTGTAAGACTCATGATGGTCCTCTCCTTTTCTTTGATCTTAGTGTAATTCATAAAAATTACATAAAGATTTTTGATGCTTAATTTTTTCAGTTTTTCTTGAAAAGAATTTAATTTATCCGCTTTCAACGCGAAAAAGAGAATTAAAGCATATCTTTGTGGTTTCCAAAGGAAATCTTTTACACTAGGTAGGGCCGAAAAGAAGGCCTTCTTATTACGATTTGAAAGGAGGAATTGGCTTTTCTTGACGCATCAGTCAAAGCCAATTGCATACGATGAAAATTACGCCCGCAGCCCAAGAGGCTTTAAAACAGGTTTTTCAAGAAAATGAGGCGGATGGTTTACAAGCTTTTTTCCAACAAAGCTGCCATGGAGTGATGCCCGTTTTTCAAATGGTTCGTTTTGAAGAAGGCGATTCTCCCGAAGATATCGATGGAATTGCGGTTTTAATGGATGAAGAGGCGAAGCCTTATTTAGAAGAGATCGTTATAGATGTAAAGAATGGCGAACTCGTATTGTTTGGAGTACAAGGATGCTCTAGTTGTGGTGATCACGAAGACGATGGCTGTTGTGGCCATTGTGATCACTAAAAAAAAGGACGATAGAGAAATCGTCCTTTTTTTGTGCCTAGTCATTGGCCTATTATTGCTTTGAAATCTTTTTGCGATAAAAAGGATAAGGAACCAAAAGAACACTCTTAATCATTTCTTAATAATATAAATTAAGGTATAAAGAAAAATCCTTAAGCCATCCATAAACCTTGAGCCGCTTTGATCTTTTCAATTTCCGCTAAACGGCGCGCTTTTAATAAATGATTGGCGAAGTCCTCATCTTGAAAGACGATTCCTTCTTGTCGACTCTCCTCAAAAAGAGATCCATAGTAAACCAAGGACTTGTCAAAAATGACAAAGCGTTCGATGATGCGCTCATGAAGATGAATATGGATGCCTCGAGTCGCTAGTTCTTCTTGTTGCAAATCGCTCGCTTCTTCGACAAATAAATCCATGCGAACTTTTTCTAGATCGAGTTGGCCAAGAAGCTCCATGAGTAAAGGAATGTCCTCGTCTTCTAGTTTTTGCAGGGCTAGCGCAATAATTTGATGCGGCCGACGAAATTCTTGTTTAACGGCTTGCAAAAAGGCGCTTGCCTTTAGCTTTTGAAACGCAAAGGGGATATAAGGAGAAGCGAGGCCTGGGCCTTGCGCTTGATAGCCTTGGCTGTCGTATTCGTTTTGTCTTGCTTCAAACATTTTTTGAAACATCACCAAATCCATATCCACATAATCGAAAACTTGGACCTTGGTTTTGTTTTTCGTTTGGCGATGAATACGACCGATGGCTTGAGAAATGGAAATTGAAGAGCGAATGGGCAAAGCCAACATCAAGGTGTCCAAAGCAGGAAAATCAAACCCTTCTCCAATGCTTGCAATGGTGCCCACTAAAACCACATGGGATTGATTGGCTAGGTTTTTGAGCTTTTTGGCGTTATCTTGTTTTTCTTTGGGATTTTCATTGCCGGCATACACTAAGATATGGGCTTGATCATCGGCTTTTTGGATCCAATTGGCCAAAAGCTTGGCGTGTTCTACAAAACGGGTGAGAACTAAGACAGTTCTTCCTTGATTTAAAGCTTCTTTCACATCCCCTACAACCAAAGCATTGCGCAAGGGATCAACGGCAGCCTCTTGGCATAGACGCATAAAGTCACTGTCCTCTTGAAAGGGCACAAAAGAGGTCACTCTAGGCAAGTAGATCCTAGAAAAGCGTTGGGAAGCCATTTGTTGCAAAGAATCAAAACGCGAAACCACTTGTCCAAGCTGCAAGCATACACTTTCCGAAAAGCCATCGTTGCGTTCTGGAGTGGCAGAAAGACCATAGACAAAGTGCGCATGCACCTTGGAAAGCACTTTTTTCATCGTCAAGCTTGCCGCATGATGGCATTCATCCACCAGCACCATTCCATATCCAGCCACCAATGACTCCAAATCTTCCTTGGTGGCTAAAGAAGGAACCATGGCGACATCAATGCGTTTGGTTAAGGTATTGGTTTTTCCTTGCAACACCCCAATTTTTCCTGGATACGCTTTGGATCCTAAATCCTTTTCAAAGGCTTCCTCTTCAAAGTGCAAAAAGTCGTTGAGGGTCCGAATCCATCCCGCAAGAATTTCTTTGGAACTGACCAACACCAAAGTGCTTGTTTTTTTACGAGCAATGAGTGCGGTGGCCATCACGGTCTTTCCCGTTCCCGTAGCTGCTTCTAAAATGCCACACTCTTTTTCAAAGAGTGCTTGAACCAAATCCTCTTGCTCTTCACGTAAGGTCCCTTGAAAAGAAAGAGCAAGATCCATGCCCTTGTGGCGATGATCGATTAAGGTGTACTTCACTCCAGCCGCGTTAAAACGCATTTTGAGTTCTTCTAATAAACCTCTTGGTAAGACCACCTTTTCATCAACGAGCTTAGATTGGCAAATCACCCGTGGACCACTCGCAAAGCGACCATTGTTTTGAAAGTAAGCCGGATTCCAATAACAGCCCATTAAAAGCAAAGTAGCTTTTAGGCGCGAACTGAGCATTGAGACATCAATTTGAATGTCTTGATCTAAAACCAGAGTGAGGGACTCTATTTCTTGATTGGAAAAAAATGGCTTTTCGGTTGTCTCAAATAAAGAGGAGGCATACGAATAGCCTTCCTCGGGCTTAAACAGGGTGGGTTGCAAAAAACTTCGATAGTTTTGATGCGTCGCTTGGCTTAAAAAAGCCTCGATTTGCCTAAAGGAGAGTTTATGCGTGGTTTCTAAAGCCTGCCATTGATCTTTATAGGGATTTCCTTCTTCATCTAAAAATAAGGAACTTCCCTCTTTGGCGATACACCCATCCCAAGGCAAGGCCACCATCCGCCCTAAATCACCTGGTTTTTTAGGAAGCGTAGCGGGAATGATTTGATCAAAGATGGAAAAATCCACCAAGCCCTCTTCTACAATGGCCTTCATCACAATCATTTGGGCTAAATCAATCGCCTTAGAAATCTTTAAGGGTGTTTCCAAAAAGAGAAAGAAGACAAAGGCTTGATCCTTAGCGCTATCGTGAATGCAAAGATAATCCAGCTGGGCTTTATTTAAGGTTTGGCGCAAAGCTTGCACGCTTTGCAAGGCCTCGGATTGATTTTTTTGATCGTTTACTTCAATGGCGATAAATGAGGTGGTGCCATCGCTTTGTATAGGAGAAATGGCTAACCCTTCATAGCCTTTTTTCCCCAATAAATGTTGATGGATTAGACCCTCTTCCAAATGAGCCATGACGCGATTTTTGCATTTGAGACATGGATTTTTTCCCGTATAGACATACCCCGGTTTGGCTTTGGGACAAAGGGCCAAATGACCGTTGTTTTCACAAGGAGAATAGTAATGACCATTGAGACTGCGGCGTAAAAAGCCCTCATAACTCGGCTGAAAGTAAGCCAAAAAATCTTGGACTCGCTTATAGCCTTGTTCAAGAGGGCGCTTGTAGGCGTCTGGGCCATTTTGGGCATGCCATGCTTCCAGTTGTTGAAGGAGCCATTGGGGTTTGGAAAAAGGAATGTGAGCTTGTTCTAAACGCTTCCAAAGCTGTTCGATTTCTTGCAAGTAGGCTTCCTCCTTGGGAAAAAGAGTGGATTCATTTTTCAAAGAGTGAGAAGCGGTTTTTAAAGCCTGATTTTCATTGACAAAAGACATAGATCTCCTCCTTCTTTAATTGGCCTAAGACCGCCTTTTAAGAGCCAACTTGGCGAAAATTTCTTTTTATTTTACTATGAAGCAAATATGTAAAAAAGAAGATCAAAACCTAAACACAAAGAGATTTTTTCTTCTTTATGAGGAAATTTAGATGATTACTACTTTATTTTTCGATTTAGACGGAACTTTATTGCCTATGGATCTTGAAGCGTTTACTCATCTCTATCTTCAATCCATTGCAACCACCTTAGCGGCTCAAGGACTTGATCCTGAAGAATTACCAAAAAATATTTTAAAAAGTTTGCAGGTGATGTTTAATCAAGATCATTCGCGTACCAATGAAGAAGTCTTTTGGGAGTCGTTTCAAACCATTTATGGTCCAAGCATTGTAGAAACGATTCCGGCTTTTGAAGCCTATTACCAAAACGAGTTTGATACGTGCCAAGTCGCCTGTCCAGCCGATTCCAACATTCCTTCTTTGATCAAACTGGCTAAAGACTTAGGCTTTCGACTGGTTTTAGCGACCAATCCTGTTTTTCCCCGTATTGCGGTGGAAAAACGTCTTTCTTGGGCAGGATTAAATCCTGATGATTTTGAGTGGATTACGACTTACGAAAATTCACACTATTCCAAACCCGATCCCCATTACTTTTTAGAAATCGCTAAAACCATTAAAGTGGCTCCTGAGGAAATCTTAATGATCGGAAATGATATGCGAGAAGATTATGGTGCCATAAAGGCAGGAATGGATTTATTTATTTTGACCAATTGTCTCATTCCTTATGAAAAACATTCGCTTTCTACAGTCAAACATGGTGATATTTCGGCTTTAAAAGCCTATTTAAGCCAACTCTCGTGAACACAATTTTTGTGAAAAACGCTCAAAAAAAAGCATCCCCAAAATCCCCGCATCTTTCAAGCCCTTTATAGGTACTTTTCGCTTATATCGGGCTTTTTTTATAAAAAAGCGGAAAAAATTTTGATCGTCCTAATTCCTGGCTTTCTATTTGAATGAATGTTTTTCTTCCTTGTGTAAAATTTTCTCGGTTGTTCAATCATAAAGAATCAGAAACGTTCACAATTCATGGGCATTTTTGCCCTTCGATAATCACGGATATAGGAACCAAAAACGCTCAAAAGGTGCAAATAAAATGATCGTTTTTGAGCGATTAAGAAAATTATATAAAAGATGAATAAAGTATCTAAAAAAGATGTTTCCCGCCAATATCACTCATTTCACACCATATTTTTCCAAAATTCCAGCCATTTATTTATGTAATCTTTATATTTAATTCGATATTTTACATTAATTTTAGGATTTATCCCTTGATTTTTTTTGAGCGAAAAGAATAAATCACACTTGTCAAGACTTTTTCCCTCGGGTATAGTGAAACCGTAATCAAGAATAGTCCTGATCGATATTGAACGTTTTTGAGCGATTGAACTGACCGTATGGCCTTTTCCTTTTTGTACAGGCCATGTCTATATGTCGTCTGTAGTTTAAAGGAGAAAAACAAATTGTATGTTAACCGAAGAGCGTTTTAACATCATCCTTGATCTTCTCGAGCGAGAAAAAAGTGTCAATGCTTCCACTTTAATTGAAGCCACCCAATCTTCGGCCTCGACCATTCGCCGCGATCTTTCGCAACTTGAACAACTTGGAAAACTTCAGCGGGTTCATGGAGGAGCGATATACAAAGAAAGCTTGAATACCGCGCCTGAGGATAAAGTGGAAAGACGAAGAGGACAAAACATGGGGCAAAAACGGGCCATTGGAAAAAGGGCCGCCCAACTCATTCGTCCTGGAGATTTTGTTTACATCGATGCTGGAACGACCACAGAAACCATTCTTTCCGAAATTCAAACGGATCAAGTTAGCTTTGTGACCAATGCCATCACGCATGCCAAAGCTTTGGCTCAACGTGGTTTAAAGGTTTCCTTAATCGGTGGAGAGTTTAAGGATGTGACGGAAGCGATTGTTGGTGAAGAAGCGACCGAATTTATCCAACGCTATAACTTCACCAAGGGCTTTTTTGGCACCAATGGTATTGATGAAAAAGGGACTCTAAACACTCCAGATAGCAAAGAAGCAGCCATAAAAAAAGCGGCCATGGCCCAATGTGAACATTGTTACATCGTCGCGGATCCTTCTAAGTTTTCTGTGCGAACCATCATCAATTTTGGCAATCTGAAAGGCAATACGCTGATCACATGTCATCCCATCAACAGCAAAGATTTACCAGCCGATTGTCGAATTGTTTATGCCGATGAAGCTCTAGAAAAAGAACAAACCAAAGCCCAAGAGGGCTAAAAGTAGGTCAAGAGGTTTAAAAGTCGAAACGGATCGCTATCCCCATTTTAAGAAAAGGAGAAATTTTATGATTTGTACCCTTACCCTCAATCCCTCGCTCGATTACATCGTAACAGTGGATGATTTTAAGATTGGGGCCACCAATCGTACAAGCAATGACTTTATTTTGCCCGGTGGCAAAGGCATTAATGTTTCTATCGTGTTACAAAACCTTGGCCAACAAACCCGTGCGCTGGGCTTTTTAGCAGGCTTTACGGGAAAAGCTCTCGAATCCATGGTTCAAGAAGCGGGCATTGATGCCAGTTTTTTGTGGGTAAAACAAGGCGATACTCGCATTAATGTCAAATTGCGTTCGAAAGAAGAAACGGAAATCAATGGCCGGGGCCCAGCCATTGAACCCGAAGACTTGGAAGGGCTTTATGAAAAGCTCAAAGAGCTTGATTCCAAAGATATTTTGGTTATTTCGGGTTCCATTCCCAACACCATTCCCCAAACGCTTTATCGCAACATCATGGCTTTAATGGAAGGACGGGTAGACAAAATTGTGGTGGATGCCACCAAGGAATTGTTGCTCAATGTTTTACCCTATCATCCCTTCCTCATTAAACCCAATATTCATGAATTGGAGGAATTGTTCCATCAAGAACTAACCACTCCAGAGCAAGTCATTGAAGCTGCTAAAGACTTACAAAAACAAGGAGCCCGCAATGTTTTGGTTTCCATGGGTGGAAAAGGGGCGTTATTGGTGGATGAAAATGGGCAAACGTATCAAGCGCCGGCTCCTAAAGGAACTTTACGCAATTCCGTTGGCGCAGGCGATTCCATGGTCGCAGGATTTTTACATGGCTACTTAGAAACCCACGACTATGCTAAAGCCTTTGCCTGGGGAGTCTGCACGGGGAGTGCTTCGGCTTTTTCAGAAGCGCTGGCCACCAAACCAGAAGTAGAAGCCTTGCTTGAAGCCAACAAAGATCTTTTCAAGGCCTAAAAGCGCTTTATAAACTGTTCAATCCAAGACTAATCTTAAATAAACAATCCCTGCCTTATTGGCTTTGGCAGGAACTGGAGAAAAGAAATGAAAATTCGCGAATTGTTGTCTATTGAAAGCATTGATCTCAATGCTTCTCCCCAAGACAAACACGAAACCATTATTCAAGCCATCGATTTGATGGTTAACAGTGGTCGAATCAATAATCGTACCGCCTATCAACAAGAAGTCTTTCATCGAGAAACGGAAGGAACTACAGGTGTAGGTGGCGGGATTGCGATTCCGCATGGGCGATCGGAAGGCGTTTCTAAACCGGGTTTAGCGGCTTTAGTCATTCCAAACGGTGTTGATTACGAATCGTTGGATGGAGCCCCAGTCAATTTATTGTTTTTGATTGCCGCGCCCAACAATGGCAATGTTCATCTAGAAGTTTTAGCCAACTTATCGCGCATGTTAATGGATCCCGCTTTAAGCGAAAAACTCGTTAACGCGAAATCTCCCCAAGAATTTTTAAATTTACTCGAAACAGCAGAAAATGCGATCTTAGAAAAAGAAGCCGCTAAGAATGCACCGGTGGTAGAAAGCAATGCCTCTTCGGCCCCCCTTATTTTAGCCGTAACCGGTTGTCCAACCGGAATTGCCCATACCTATATGGCCGCTGAAGCCATCGAAAACAAAGCCAAAGAGCTAGGGTATCGCGTCAAAGTCGAAACGCGGGGTTCAGGTGGCGCCAAAAACGTTTTAACTCCAGAAGAAATTAGCCAAGCCGATGCGATCATCGTCGCGGCCGATACCAAAGTGCCCATGGATCGCTTCGATGGCAAAAAAGTCATTAAAACTCAAGTTAAAGATGGCATTTCCAAACCTCAAGCTTTAATTGAACAAGGTCTTTCCCCGAACGCGCCTATTTATCATGCTGGGAAAGCGACCAGTGAAGAAGCGAGTGCTGGTAACGAAAGCGGCTGGCACAAAGTGTATACCGACTTGATGAATGGCGTTTCCAATATGTTGCCCTTCGTAGTCGGCGGTGGTCTTTTAATTGCGATTGCCTTTTTATTGGATGGTTTATTTGTCGATGTCAACGCGCTTCCCGAAGCCGAACGAGCCGCTTTTGGAACCATTACCCCAGCTGCTGCGTTCTTTAAAGATTTAGGAGGAGTTGCCTTTGGCTTCATGCTTCCTGTTTTAGCGGGCTTTATTTCCATGTCCATTGCCGATCGACCTGGCCTTGCGGTGGGATTTGTTGGTGGAGCTTTAGCGGCCAACGGAACCTCCGGATTTCTCGGGGCCTTGCTTGCCGGCTTTATTGGCGGCTACTTGGTAGAAGGATTGAAAAAGCTTTTCTCCAAACTTCCTGCTGCTTTGGATGGAATCAAACCAGTTTTGTTATATCCCTTGTTTGGCATTTTAATCATGGGGGCAATCATGATCTTCATTGTTGAGCCGCCAGTGGGTTGGCTGATGACGACCATCAATGTGATGCTAAATTCCATGAATGGCGCTTCGAGCATTATTTTAGGCGCGTTGCTTGGTGCTTTGATGAGTATTGATATGGGTGGGCCACTCAATAAAGCTGCCTATGTATTTGGTACGGCATCGATTGCTTCTGGAAACTACAACATCATGGCTGCGGTTATGATCGGTGGAATGGTTCCGCCCATTGCGATTGCTTTGGCTACCTTCTTCTTTAAAGATCATTTCACCGAAGAACAACGCAAAGCAGGGCCAACCAACTTAGTTATGGGACTTTCCTTTATCACGGAAGGAGCGATTCCTTTTGCGGCGGCCGATCCTTTGCATGTTATTCCCGCTTGCGCCATTGGTTCCGCTTTAGCTGGTGCTTTATCTATGGCCTTTGGTTGTACCTTGATGGCTCCTCATGGAGGAATCTTCGTGTTTATGACCGTGGGAAATCCCATTATGTATTTAGTGGCCTTAATTGCGGGCTCAGCTCTTGGCTGTGTTCTTCTTGGCCTTTTCACCAAGCCTAAAACTAAAGCCGCAACGGCCTAAAAATTTCTTTTTTCAAAAAATATAAAAGAAAATTAGAAACAAAAAAGAAGCCATTTTTCAATCCTTTGAAAGTGGCTTCTTTTCTTTATCGTTTTTTAGACAACAGCCTATTGAGCCGCATTTTTTAATTCGGCAATGGAGGAATATTTTTTGGAATATAAAGTTAAAGGAGCCGAACTTGTATCGCCAATCGCGATTAAATCGTATCCTTGAGAATCAATTTCTGAAGCGAGATAGGCTTTGTGTTGGAAAGCATTCAGATCGATTTCTCCATTGTTTAAGGCTTCATTGGGAAGATTGTAGGCATCAAAGATAATTACATCAAGCAAAATGTTTTCATTGGAATCATCCAGTTGTTTTTGAACCGCTTTGAAAATGTCTCCCGATCCACAGGTTCCAATTTTTACCACGGTACTGCCATCCGCTTTGGCTTTATAACCTTCGATTTCTTGAATAAATTCTTGGGGATCGTTAATGGTGAAGTTTTCATCGTAAGAAAAAGCAGGGACACTTGCGCCATTGTTTTTAGTCAATAGATATTCGGCTACGAGTTGAGATTGGTAGGCTTCCACAACCTTTTTATAAATTTCATTTTCTTTATCCTGCGTTCTGGCTACAATCACGTTAATAAATGGATTGTCACTTCCTACTTCTTGTACTTCAGTAATGAGTCCATCCTTTTTAGGATCCAATCCAGCAGGTACAGCATAGGTTCCATTTACCGAAGCTGCTCCATAATCATCCAAGCTCGAGACAAGCGTATTGGCCGCCGCGGGAACAATTTCAATATTATATAAATATTGAGTAACATCTTTGAGTTCTGGGGTATAGCCTGCTTTTTCGTCGATTTCGATTAACCCCGCATCACCAAGAAGATTGAGCGCGCGGGATTGGTTTGTCGCATCACTAGGCACACCGATTTTAATTTTCTCAGCACTTGATCCACAACCACCCAGTAAAAAACCACTAGTCAAGATGAAAAGAGCAAGACGAGTATACTTTTTTAAAGATTTCATATTCATTTTCTCTTTAAGATTTTTAGCCTTTCGTGAAAATAGGGAAGCGGGAAAAGCGGGAAAAAGTCTACGGTTGACCGAGTATTTAGCCAGAAGATTTCCAGTAAGTTGAATCAAGCAAATCACAACCAGCAAGACCAAAACACAAACATTGACAATATCTTGATAGTGAAGATTTTGTCCATAATTGATCGCAAAGCTTCCAATTCCACCAGCTCCAACCGCTCCAGCCGAAGTGGTTAAGCCAAGAAGAGAAATTGAAGTAATGGTGATGGCACGAATTAAAGCCGGAAGAGATTCAGGTAAAAGAACCCGAAAGATCAGACCAACACTAGAAGAGCCCATGGCTCGGGCGGCTTCTAGTTTTCCTGGAGCCACATCACTCAACGCGCTTTCTGTTTGTCGAGCAAAAAAAGGAACAGCTCCCACCACAATTGGAACAATAGCCCCTTTTACTCCGATCGCCGTTCCCGTGATTATTCGAGTGATGGGAATCAAAAAAATTAGAAGAATAATAAAGGGGATGGATCGAAAAAGGTTGGTAACCATTTCAAGCAAATTATGAATAAGTCGATTGGGACAAATTCCATCTTTTTTGGTAACAGTCAATCCAATTCCGAAGATCAGTCCGATAACCAAGGTCAAACTTCCAGCCAGAAGAAACATTTGCCAAGTTGCCTGTAGGCTTTCACAAAAGGTGTCCCAATAATTGTTTAGATTTGGAAAGAAAGCGGCTATATAATCAGGCATAGTCAATGACCTCCGTTTCGACATGTTTAGTCTTGAGAAAGTTTTTCAAAGATAAAAGTTGAGTGGAATCAGCATTGGTTTCAAATAGAAGAGTTCCATAGGGCTGATTGCCAATTTGATTGATATCAGCCGCTAAAATATTGACTGGAATTTCTAGGGATTGAATCATCTGAAACAAAATAGGTTGGCTTAAAGAGCGCTCATCAAAATTGAGACGAATGCGAATTCCTTTTTGAAAAGAGTCTGTTGGATTTGGTTTTTGTTTTTCTAAAGAGGATCCATAGACAAAATGGCGCGTAAGAGGATGCTGGGGATGCAAAAATAAGTCATACACTTTTCCACATTCCACAATTGTCCCATTTTCCATCACCGCTGCTCGATCCGCAATTCGCTTAATTACATCCATTTCATGCGTGATCAAGACAATGGTCAGTCCTAAACGAGTGTTGAGTTCCTTTAAAAGCGCGAGGACGACCGTAGTGGCTTGGGGATCCAAAGCAGATGTGGCTTCATCACAAAGCAAAATATCGGGATCATTGGCCAAAGCGCGCGCAATAGCGGCGCGTTGCTTTTGGCCACCAGAAAGTTCAGCGGGATAGGCATTTTTTTTATCGCTTAGATGGACAAGGCTTAATAGTTCATCAACTTTTTCCTCAATTTCCTTACGACTTTTTCCCTTAAGCGGATAGGCGATGTTTTCCGCTACCGTACGCCGATCGAGAAGATTAAAGTGTTGGAAAATCATTCCTGTTTTTTGGCGTAGTTTTTGCAAATGTTTTTCTTTGAGGACTACACTCTTATCGTTTTGATAAAGTGTTAAATGGCCATTTTTGGCTTGAACTTGTCCAAATCCTTCAATTTCCACAAAACCTTGATCTGGTTTTTCCAAAAAGTTCAAACAGCGTACTAGAGTTGATTTTCCAGCACCACTCGTTCCCATAATTCCAAAGATCTCGCCCCGTTGAATGGAAAGAGAGACATCTTGGCAGGCCTGTATTTTTTTATCCTTACTTTCGAATGTTTTAAATAAGTGGTCAATTTTGATCATACAATTCTCCTTTATCGATCAGTTCTTAAGAGGATTGATCAAGACACATTCGAAGAAAAGTAGGAAAGGTCACTCCTATTTTTATAAACTTCATAGATTGCCCTCCGTTAAACATTAAGTATGATCCGTATTTTACCGGTATCCTTCGCGGTTGAATAATTCCAAAAAACAAGAGCTAGTTATAAAAATGGCTTATAGCTTTTTAGGTGGCCTCATCAAAACAACGTTTTAATTGCGTCACATATTCTAGGCCAGCATCGGAAAGAACGGCTCGTTTTGGTGAGATGTATCCAATTTCCATCAACGCATCCTGAGGATTGGAACATTCATAAGGAATGGCCACATAGTCTGGACCATTGAGTTCTTCACAAATGAGCCCAGAGCATAAAGTAAAACCTTGTAGTCCGCGCATTAAATTGAGCATGGTAGCTCGATCGGATACCTTAATTGTTCTGGGAAATTCCTGTTCAACTAAAATTTCTTCGGCTAAATAAAGCGATCCCTCATCCCCTTGATCAAAGCTCATACTGGGATAGTGTTTTAAATCCTCAAAACAAATGGATTGAGCTTGAGCTAGGGGATGACCGCGATAAAGATAAACGTACGCTTTACATGTAATCAGGGAATGAAATTCTAAATTTCGCTCTTCAAAAAGCCGATAGAGAAACTTGCGGTTGAAATTGGATAAAAATAAAATTCCAAGTTCAGAACTAGAAGTAGCCGTGTCATTAATGACATCCATGGTACGCGTTTCTTTGAGCGCAAAATCGTATTGATCCAAACCATATCCTTCGGTCAGTTGAACGAAGGCTTTTGTGGCAAAAGAATAGTGTTGACAAGAAACATAAAACTTTTTCTTTCGTCGTTTTGGAGAGCCAAAGCGTTCTTGAAGAAGCTCAAACTGCTGAGCGGCTTGCCGTGCATACATGAGGAACTCTTTGCCTTCATTGGTGGCTTGAATTCCATGGGAACTACGAATAAAGATCTGCAGTTCTAATTCTTCTTCTAAAGAACGAATCGCATTGGTAAGGGCTGGCTGCGAGACGAAGAGTTGCTCGCTTGCTTTATTCATACTCCCGGCTTTAAAGACCGCAAGAGCATATAAAATTTGGTTGAGTGTCATAAAAATCACTCCTTTTGGTGGGCGACATTCCAAGCGTGTTCTTTTTTAATGTCTTCAAGCAGATCGGGATCCAAAAGAAGCTTTAAAGCTGTTAAGGCAGAAGCTTTTGCGGCAAGAGGAACAAAGTTTAATCCTTCTTGAGAACCAGCGGCAGCGACCATGTCCATAGAATGACCAGCAATCGAATGATCACTGATGGAAAGGCTGGGTTGAATTGTGGGCACGACTTGGGAAATGTTTCCCACATCCGAACTTCCAGGCGCGACTTTTTGGGTCTGTGGCTCTACTAACTCGCCAAGATCGGCTAAAACCTCTGCAAATACGGCATCGAATTTAGGAGTCAGGATCATATTTTCTACAAGATTTTGATAGAGCTTCATCGTTCCAGTGCATCCAGTGGCTAAGGCTGCTCCTTCCACAATCTTTTCTGTTTTTTTCCATACGTCTTGTAAAGTGTAGCGATCTTGAGCGCGCAAATAATATTTAGACTGCGTAAAATCGGGAATAACATTTGGAGCGGTACCGCCTTGCGTGATGATGCCATGAATTCGTACCGATTGTGGAAGTTGTTGGCGTAAGGTTGAAATGGCATTGTAGACAAGAATTTGAGCATCAAGGGCATTAATTCCTTGTTCAGGACACCCAGCGGCATGGGCACTTTTTCCATGAAATTCAATATCAATCGGGGCACAAGCAAAGTTTCGACAGGAAAGAGAATGAACGGGGCGACCACTGGGATGAACTCCGATGGCAAAATCAACATCGGTTAAATATCCCCTTTGAACAAAGCTTCCTTTGGCGCTCCCATTTTCACCCCCTTCTTCTCCAGGAGTTCCATAAATTCGGATTTCTCCACCAATTTCTTCAATTACTTCTTTTAAAGCCACTCCCGCTAAACAAGCCGCTGCACCATATAAGTTATGGCCACAGCCATGGCCCAGTCCAAGAAGGGCATCGTATTCGGCCAGAAAAACTACGATAGGTCCAGGAAGATGAGAACGGTAGCGAGCTACAAAACCAGTTCGATGGCCAGCAGCTGGCAGTTCGATTTCAAATCCTTCGAATTTTAGAGCTTGGCTTAATACTTCACTGGCAAAAAATTCATAGTTGCTCACCTCAGGTTTTTGATGAATTTGTAAGGCTAAATCCTGATAGGTTGAAGATTTTTGATTTATGGTGTGAATAATTTTTTCTTCAAGATAAGACATAGAAATCTCCTTATTGATTTTGAAAAGATTTTGACAGAGATCAGCGAGTTTGTATAATTCCAAAAATCCATGTCTGGCTATTCATTATTTTTATAGCCAAGTAAAAGCCTATAAAACGAAAAGGAGATAAAAAAAAGCCTTATCTCAACAAGCGTTGAAATAAGGCTTTCTTTGTCCAGCAACT
>CAYMGC010000016.1:0-22699 GCA_964389885.1 uncultured Erysipelotrichaceae bacterium
TCTTTTGTCACTTCTAGGTTTTTTTAATAGTCTATATACTTTGAAATGAGGAAAAAGAAATAAGAAACGCCTTTCTTTGAAAAGAAAAGAATACAAAATTTTTTCTTTTCACGAAAAGTATTTGACCTGTACAATTGGCTGACTAAAATGATAAAAATTTTTACCTTCTAGTTCACAGCTAGAGCTTGCCTAGAAAAAAGGATTGGCTTAGTCTGTGGCTAAGGCATAATTTGCCAAATTTTTAGAGAAAAGGAGGATTCTATGGCACATTTTTTTAAGGAACCATCTCGAACTTTTTCAGAATATTTGCTTGTTCCAGGGTATACGGGACCAGAAGATACCCCCGATAAGGTGAGCTTAAAAACCCCCCTTGTAAAATTTAAAAAGGGTGAAGAGCCCGCACTTTCTTTAAATATTCCCTTGACTTCAGCGGTCATGCAGGCGGTTTCCGGGCCCGAATTAGCTGTGGCTCTAGCTCGAGAAGGCGGCATTGCCTTTATCTTTGGTAGTCAATCCATCCAAAGTCAAGCTGCGATGATTCGTCAAGTGAAATCCACCAAAGCTGGTTTCACCGGGAGCGATTCGAACGTTTCTCCTGAAGATACCTTACGTGATGTAATTAAGTTGCGCCGTCAAACAGGCCATTCGACCATGGCTGTAACGGACAATGGCAAAAAAGATGGCCTTTTAGTGGGAATTTTGACTTCTCGTGATTTCCGTGAAACCCGTGTGGATTTAGATAACACAAAAGTTAAAGATGTTATGACTCCCTATGATAAATTAGTGGTTGGTCAAGAAGGCATTTCGCTTTCTGAAGCCAATGACATTATTTGGGATCACAAGCTTAACCAATTGCCTATTGTTGACAACGAACGTCATTTAAAAGCGTTTGTCTTCCGTAAAGATTATGAACAACATAAAGAACATCCTGATGAAGTACTCGATGCCCATAAGCGTTATTTAGTAGGGGCAGGAATTAATTCTCGTGATTATAAAGAACGTGTTCCAGCGCTTGTTGAAGCGGGTGCAGACATTTTGGTTATCGATTCTTCAGAAGGCTATTCGTGCTGGCAAGCTGAAACCATTCAGTGGATTCGAAAGACGTATGGAGATACGGTCAAAGTAGGAGCTGGAAACGTCGTCGATGCAGATGGCTTCCGTTTCTTAGCAGAAGCGGGTGCTGACTTTGTAAAAATTGGTATTGGTGGCGGCTCCATTTGTATTACCCGAGAACAAAAAGGAATTGGTCGTGGGCAGGCGACCGCAACCATTGAAGTAGCAAAAGCCCGAGATGAATATTTTGAAAATACTGGGGTGTATGTTCCCATTTGCTCTGATGGAGGCATCGTTCAAGATTATCATATGACCTTGGCTTTAGCTTTTGGTGCCGATTTTGTTATGCTTGGTCGTTACTTTGCTCGCTTTAAAGAATCTCCCTCAAAAGTAGTGACCATCAATGGCAGCTTTATGAAAGAGTATTGGGGAGAAGGTTCAGCTCGAGCACGCAACTGGCAACGCTACGATGTTGGTGGAGAAGGAAAAATGTCTTTTGTGGAAGGCGTTGATTCCTATGTTCCTTATGCTGGAGCCTTAGCGGATAATGTGGGATTAACCATTTCGAAAATTAAGCATACAATGTGTAACTGTGGTTTCACTAACATTCCTGACTTCCAAAAAAATGCCAAAGTGACTCTTGTCTCGGCGACTTCTATTACTGAAGGTGGAGCGCATGATGTTGTCGTACGCGATGAAAAAGTAGATGTAAATAGCAGCGCAAACTAACCTTAAATCTTTTCAAACGTCATCTTTTAAAAGGTGGCGTTTTTTTTATGAAAATAAGATTTGATCATAAAAATTTGACGTAAGATTTTCATCTTTATTTATGGGAATTGGAAAAAGAAACACTTATACAAGAAGCGACAAAAAAAGCCTATCTTCCATAAAAATTATGAAGAAGGCTGAGAAGGATTTGAAAATTTTTAGTTTCGAAAAGGCAAATGTTTATAATAATTCCAAACGCTAAAATCGCGTACAGAAAGGAATGTGTGTATGGGAACGTATTTAGGAGAAGTTCGAATTACAAAAAGTACATCTTCTTATTTTTTTTATCCCTTTTATGAATTGGTGAATGGTGAATTTATTGAACTGAGTGAAGAGGAACAACAGGAAATTTTTCCTGGATCTTATTATCTCAACGTTAATTTATTTTCTCCTTCTTTTTATCATCCTCTTGAGGACTTATTTCAAAATGGGGATGATGTATTGATTGAATTCAATTTTCAGGACTTACAAGAAAATTATCGATCCGATGGAACACGCTATCAAACTGCTTGGAAACTGGATTTATCCAAGCTAGGAAATTTGGCTGTTCGTCATATGGAGGACCTTGGATACAACTATTTGGTTGATTTGGAATGGGTAGAAGGCGATTGGCAAAATGATTCTGTATTGTATTTAAATTCAAGTGATTTAAAAGAAGATATGAAAGTTGTCATTGCTACAGAAAAGGAGAATGTTTTAATCGGGCCTTATAAAGTTCATTGGGATGAGGAGGCCGAAAAATATTATGTTCGTTTGCTTCATGTAAATAATCCCCAAAATAAAATCGTGCAAGGCTTTCGCTATTTAGACGATCTCAATAATCATTTAGAGGTATTTCAATTTACCTCCTATTTTATTCGTAAATACATTCGCACGACCGGATCCTCTCAAATTATTCCTTATACTTACGATCGCATTTCTACAGAAGAATTAATGGAAAACTTTTGTGAAATTTTAGCTACTTCCAAGTCCGCCAAAGGTTTACGCTTTGATTCCAATACCGCTCAACAAATGCTTGGAGTGTATAAACGCTCTTTATTAGGTCACTTAAACGATGAAGATGCCCAACAGCGCGTCCAACGGCTTTTGGAGGTGTTGGATGCAAACATTTTGTTTGACCAAACTGCCGATCGGATGGGCACTTTAGCTGGTAACCTCATTTATAATCATCAAGATAAGGCCATTTTTCGGGCAGCCTTAGATGCGTTGGCGAAAGATGAAGTGTTTTTAGAGCATGTACCTTCCTTTCGAGAATTCATTAAACAAGAAGAAAAACGTAAAAAAGAGCTAGCCGATTTACAAGCACAAAAAGAACTTCTCAGTGATCAAGTCCAAGAGCTGGTTCGTTTAAATCCTGAGCAACGCTTAGTCGAAGCTCATCAACAAATTGATCGCTTAGAAACTTTAAAAAAACAATTGGAAGAAAAACTGCAAGAGATCATTGATCACACGAATTTGATTCAAAGCTTTGAAGATCTTAAACGCCAATCGGATTTTTTAAACCAAGAACACGAAGACAAAGAACGACAAATTGCCTTTTTAGAAGAGCGACTTCAAACGCTCCAAGAAGAATTGAATGCGATTTTAGAGCGTTCCGCTCAAAAAGCGATGGAAATGAACTTTGATACCCTGATCGCTGCCCATTTAACGAGCCAAAATGAACGCCATCAACGCGAAACCCGCGAAGCGACCTATCGTCATGCAGCGCAAAGCTTGCAGTCCATGGCTCGTTCCCATTTAGATAGCGAACAACTCGTAGCTCTTGTGGTGCAATCCATTCAAATGAAGCGGCCAGAGTACAGTGAAAACGATATTTTAAATTTTTTAATTTGCTTCTCTCAAGGGTTTTTGACACTCCTTTGTGGTCCTTCGGGCAGTGGAAAAACCACTATTTGTCAAATCGTGGCGGAAAGTCTTGGCTTAATGAAGCCACAAGAACTTCAAACAAACTCTTTTGATTCTCCCTATTTAATGCGTTTTGCGCAAGTCGGGGTGGAAAAAGGTTGGAGCAGTCGGCGGGATTTAATTGGCTACTACAATGCTTTAAGTCAAACCTTTGAAAAAGCCAATCCAAATTTTTACGATTTACTCTTTATTTTGGATGCTGAAAGTCGCCTCCATACTCCCGATGTGTTTCCCGCTTTTGTTCTCTTAGACAATGCTAATTTATCGGCTATGGAATATTATTGGTCCGATTTTTTATCCATGAATGAAGACCAAACCATTTGTGGCACTCTTAATTTAGGACAAAGCTTTCAAGTTCAAGTGCCCAATACCTTACACTTTATGGCCTCGATTCAATCCGACCATACGAGCCAATCTCTTTCTCCAAGATTGTTGGATCGTGCTTGGGTGATTTCGATGCCAGAAATGGGAGCGATGCGTTTAATTGAATTTCCTGATTCATTTACGCCCATTCAAACTTTGAGCCAAGCGCAGCTAGAAAGCGCTTTTGGAGCTTTAGACAGTGATTTAATTATGTTGGAACATGAAATGGTTTTTGCTCAATTGTTGCAAGCCTTTTCGCAAGCGGGTATGCCTATTTCGATTCGCTCCCAAAAAGCAATTCGCACTTATGTAGCGGCTGGTACGCGCTTATTTCATCCTACACCCGAGCAATCGGCGGAAAAGATTGCGTTGGATTATGCCATTCTTCAACGCTTATTACCTAAAATTAATGGTTCGTCTTTAACCTATCGCAATGGACTAGAAGCCATTCATAAACTTCTTGAAGACAATCAACTGATGAAGTCAAAAACGAAACTGGAACAAATCATGGCTACGGGGGATGCCGCGATGCAGTATTACCAGTTTTTCGCCTAATGAAGGGCTATAAACTGCGACTCGATGAATATGGAAGTGGAAAAATTTTTGATCTGGCTTTTCATCCGCTTTCCCAACAAAAGCCATTAGCCGAATTGCTCACTCCCCCTAAAGTAAAAGTCTACACAGATCGAAAATATGACTTTATTTTTTTAGGCCCTCAAGTCGAGAAAATTCAAAGCTTAGAAGTCCAATTAAATGGCTATGTCATCGATACCAATTTTCGCTCCAACTCAGGTCGTATTTATTTCAATGATTCCTTTACTGAAAAAGGCGTATTTGCCAATTGCTTTGGCTTATCTTACATTGTGTTAAAAGTACGTCTTGGAAACAAAACCCATATTTTAATTTCGGACTACTTTCAAGTTATGGTCATCGCAGGGGGGAAAACAGGCGATACCTATAATGTCAACTTCATGGGCAATTTTACGGCCAATCATAATTCCAAATTGCTTTATGAATACAAAGACCGGATTTTTTGTCCCCATCCTTTAGACCTTCAAACCCAGTACTCTATGGAAGACAAGATTCGCCATTTGAAGTACATCTTGTATTGGTTCGAAAAAAATTTATCGCAGCTTGAAGCCACTTCAAAATCTTTATCTCGAGAGGTCATTGGACGCTTTCAACCCGATGCGGCCTCTATTCAAGAATTGATGCGACGACCCGATTTATTCAATCAAGTTCCTAAAGGACAAGGAGTGCGCATTGGTTTTCAAAACTTTGCCCCCGACATCATTCGTCTTTCCCCTAAAGTAGAAAGCGAACTCTATGAAGATCAAGTCATTGTGTCTTTTCTTCGCGAAGCCTTACAAGAAATTCCGGCTTTAAGTCAATCGCTTCAACAAGTCTTTGGCCAAATGCCCACCCAAACCGAATCCATTGGGGTCAATACGTATGTCTCTTCCTCTTCTTACATGACCCAAGCGATGCGCTTAACCTTACAAAGTATGGTTCACGACTTGGAAGACATTCAAAAACAGCTCGAACGATTGCATTCTCTTTATCAAAAAAAGCTTGGTGTTCACGATATTCCCTTATCGACCTTACCTGGACCAACATCGACTTTTTTAAACGTTCCAATTTATCGTTCCATCTATGAAGTCATACGTCAATGGTTTGCGATGCGCCAAGTTAATGCGGCAAATTTACGATTTGCCCGAGCTTTTTTCCAAATTACAACGCTTTATGAAGTCTATGTGTTAACCAAGCTTGGCGAATGCTTAGAAGATTGGGGCTTTACGCTTGTGGAAGCTCGCCAAGTTCATTATGAGCTTGAAGCCGAAGTCTTTTACCGTAACCCAGAGATCAATAATGTCTTTGTTTATCAAAAAGACGATTTAGAAATCACCCTCTATTACCAGCCGGTGATTTGGGATGCTGCCAGTGGAAAGCCGTGTATTTGCGGCTTATATCGTACCGTCTCGCTTTCTTATCCTAAAACGTGGAATGAATCAACCCACGGACGTTACTATACTCCAGATTATGTTATTCGTCTCAAGCGCCAAGGCTGGAAAGGGGCGCGTTATATTATTGCGGATGCCAAGTATACTCACTATCAAGATGTGCATGATTTTAAAATCATTCCTCTGTTATACAAATATTTGTTTTCCCTTGGCCCCAAACACGTTGAAGACAAGATCACGGGCTTATACATTTTTCATGGCAAACGCCAAAATGTTTTAGAAAGTCAAACCCTTGTTCATTCGGCTTATGATTTGATTTCCAATGGACATGAACGTTTTCCTCAAGTGGAAATTATTTCCCTTTACGAATACGCTGGCACCATTCAACGGGATCAATTTAAGATGTTACGCGATTTACTAGAGGTTCAAATTGAAGCGGCCGATCAAGAAACTTTGGAAGATTTGGCTTTACAAGATCATATTGAACAGCGCGCTAAGCAGATGGCTCAAGAGCTGTACGAAGAAAAGTGCAAAGCGGAAACCTCTACTATTAAACAAAAGCAACGAAAAGAAATGCATCAACGTTTGGATGACGCTTCAGAAAAAAATGAGGCCCTTTATCGGCCAAACCAAGAGTTAAAAGAAGCCATCCAAAAGCGCAAAATCCGTTTGCAAAAGAAAATGGAAGAGTCTCGACTTCTTCAAGGCGAATTGCAATTTGGATTTCCTACTCTTCCATTCAAAAAATATGCCAAGCAAACTTTTCCCTTGACGCTTTATGAGATAGAAAACCAAGCCAGTTTACATATAGAAACACTTATTCGCCTTTTTATTGAAGTAAATGCTCAAGCCATAGCTCAAGAAGAAAGTCGAACTCTTGGCGTTCCCTACCAAGCCCCACCTGGAATGTGGCCTATTCAAAATCCTCAAGCATTGTTCAAAGCTTGGATAAACAATCAAGAAAACCAAAAGAATAAAAGCCAAAAATAATATTCTTTGAACTTTCTACTCTATAAACTAAAAAAAAAGGAGCGCTAAATTAATTTGGATTCAAAGAAATTAATTTAACCGCTCTTTTTTTGAAAAATTTTTATCGTTTCGTAAGCTGTTTTCGATTTCTTTCGTCTTCTAAATCAAAGGTTCAAAGAAGAGAAATTGTATATAAAACTAAGTAACTATGGCTATGAAAGGCCTAAAGACGATTGGGAGGCAAAAATGATACTGGAGACAAAAAGGCTTTATTTACGCGAGATGAAGCAGTCCGATTTTAAAGCGTTATGCAAAATTTTACAAGATGAAGAGACTATGTATGCCTATGAGGGGGCCTTTAGTGATCAAGAAGTGCAGGAATGGTTGGATAGACAGCTCTTTCGCTACCAAAAATGGAACTTTGGTTTATGGGCCGTTGTTTTAAAAGAAACGAATACCATGATAGGACAGTGTGGACTGACTTTACAACCATGGAAAGATAAGGAAGTCCTTGAGATAGGATATCTGTTTAACCGAGCCTACTGGCATCATGGATATGCGATTGAAGCCGCTAACGCATGTAAAGAATATGCGTTTGCGATCTTAAAAGCAGACGAAGTTTGTTCTATCATTCGCGATACGAATATAGCTTCGCAAAACGTAGCCCTTAGAAATGGCATGATAAAGAAAGAAACTTGGACTAAGCATTATAGAGGGATAGATATGCCACATTACCGTTATGTAGCCTATCGTGCCTCTTAAGGCTAAAAAACTTTTTAATGGATCCCTAGCCATAGGATAGAAACTCATTTTTGTACCTAGGTGTTTTCAAGAAAACGGTTGTATTTCTCTCCCCATTCTCCAAGTGCATCGGTTACATAGCCAAATTCTTTTCCAATATCACTGAGTAAATATTCAACCTTCGGCGGAATTTGGCTGTATTCTCTGCGGATCACTAATTTCTTATCTTCTAATAATTTTAGCTGGCGAGACAGAGTGGTACTTGTCATATTGTCTGGCATCATGCGCAACAATTCATTAAAACGAATCACTTCATACTCCTTCAATAGAAATAAAATATAAAGAGACCATTTACCAGATAAAACTTTTTGGGATGTGTAATATGGACATTTTCCAAACAATTCTTTTTCTGTCATTTTAATTCTCTCCTCACTATCATTTTTGATACCAGTATCAAAAATGATAGTACTTGTTCTTTTGAATCTATCGTGTCATTATGCTTATGGACTTAAAAAAGTCCATACTTAATAACAATTTTGGAGGAATTTATGATGGAGAACTTCAAAAAATTTAGTGTAACAGGCCCAGAAAGAGTTGAACTTCACGACAAATTAGGATTAACTGGAGCCGAAATAAGTGTAAATGTTTTACCAGCTGGAACAGGCGTTCCCTTTGTACACTACCATAAGCAAAATGAAGAAATTTATGGAATCCTTGAAGGTAAGGGAACTGCTGTTATTGACGGTACTCCTATAGAGGTATCTGCAGGCGATTGGCTACGTATTTCACCAGCAGCTAAAAGACAATTTTTTGCTGCTCCTGATTCAGAATTGAAATACATTTGCATTCAGGTAAAGGAAAATTCCTTGGAAAATTACACCGCAACTGACGGTGTGATTCTATAAAAAGGTCAATCTTTTAAAGATAGAAGGACAAGAATAAACTTATTTTTGATGAGCTTAAGGAAGCTCATTTCCTAAGCTATCTCAAGTTGATATCCCATAACTAAAGTCATGGAGAATGGTGTGAACTTAAATTTTTGAGTTTACACCATTTTTTTGGTCTTTGTCCTCAAAGTTAAGGAGGACAAAGACTCTTCTTAACTCTCCCATAATTTTGGTTATTTAAAAGAGGGAGGCATTATATTAGCCAATAAAATTCTCAAAATTGAAATGAGTCACAAGTAAAAATTAGTCAATTTATAATTTTTTCTTAAACTTCTACCTTTAAGATGAATAAACGGAAAGGAGACGATCGTTATTGTCTACTATGATGAACACAAACTCTTCTATTCTTGTTCAAGGCCTTCTTGGAAATGCGCCTTGGACATTGTTTGAAAATGGCTTTTTAGAAATTGGGACAGGACAATGGAATCCAGAGTTCATGAATTCTCCTTGGAAGGGATATGAAGCCAACATTATAACTATTGAAAGTCGTGCCCCTTTAAAACTTCAAGGGAGCTGTAAAGGACTTTTTCAAGGCCTTTTTAATGTGGAATCTATTGATTTATCCGGATGGGATGTAAAAGAAGTAACGAATTTAAGTCATCTTTTTAATAATTGTTATGCCTTAAAACATCTCAATTTATCCCAGTGGAGTATTGAACAAGTTCAAGATTTAAGCTATCTCTTTGCCAATTGCGCTTCTTTGCCAGAGGTGGACTTAACTTTGTGGGATACTTCAAATGTAACCAATATGTCACATCTTTTTTTAAATTGTACCAGTCTTAAACATCTTGACATTGGTTTTTGGAATACCAAAAATGTTCGCTCATTTGAAGCTCTTTTTAGCAATGCTTCTTCTCTTTCAAGTGTTCCAATTGCCAATTGGAATACTTCTAGTTTGGAAAAAATTCAAGAAGCTTTTCAAGGTTGTACGGCTTTACAAGAACTCGATCTTTCCAATTGGGATGTTTCCCAGGTGGAGATTTTTGATCAGCTCTTTTTTGGATGTTGTTCCTTATCTACTTTGGATCTAGAAAAATGGAATACACAAAACGCTAAAAGCTTTCAAGCTCTCTTTAGTGGCTGTACTGGCCTAAAAGAACTTCGGGTAGCTTCTTGGAATACTCAACAAGTAGAAAGGATGGAAAAATGTTTTTCTCATTGCTCAAGTCTTAAAAGCCTCGATTTGTCTGGCTGGAATACGCAAAGTGTCGTGAATATGAGTGATATGTTTTACGATTGTATTCTTTTAGGGCAAATAAATTTATCGTCTTTTTCAAAAAAGGCTTTAAAGCGGATGGCCCGAATGTTTCAAGATTGTTGGGCCCTTCACGAAATCATTTATCCACAAGGAAAATTAGAAGATTTTCTAAAACTCTTCCATAAACTGGGATATCAAACCTTAGAAAAGCGCTCTTTTGAAGGGGGATTTGAGGTACTCTTCGAAAGCAAGAAGCAAGACATTCACTACCTTCGCTTTTTCCCATCTATCCATTAGTCGATCAACGATCAACTTATAAAAAAAAAGAGCCAAGTCCTAAGACTTGACTCTGTACTTTCAAAATGGTGCCCGGGGCCGGACTCGAACCGGCACAGTATCACTACCGGTGGATTTTGAGTCCACTGCGTCTACCAATTTCACCACCCGGGCAACGCTCATTTAGAATAAACCTCTTTTGACCCAAAGGCAAGAAAATTTTAAAAGTTTTTTTAATCACATGAATTTACCATAATGAGAAAGAAAAAATTCTGCCCAAGCGTAAAACAAACGTTCCTTGTGGTTTTAGTGTCCTCTAAATCCTAGAAAAAGAAAGCCTAGGGCTATACTTTTTCTAGAGGTGGAGAAAATGATGAAGATTGAACCTGCTTCTGGTGAGCAATTCAAAAAGACACTTCCTTTGTTTAAGGAAAAGTCAGAAGAATACTTCACTGGAAAAATGAATATGAAAGAATACAAAGGCTTTTCGGGTAAGTATGGTACCTACTCTCAACGAGGCGGTAAGAAAAGCATGTTGCGTTTACGGATGAATGCCGGACGCTTAACTCCTGAAAAATTACGTTTTGTAGTGGACATGGCAGAAAAATATGATGTCAAACCCATTCACTTTACAACGTGTCAAACTGTTCAATTCCATAATCTTGAACTGGAACCCTTATGGGACATTATGGAAAAAGCATTGGATGTCAATGTCATTTGGTATGGAGGCGGTGGAGATTATCCTCGCAATGTAATGTGTTCTCCTTTATCGGGAGTTGAAGAGGAATATTTTGATGTCACTCCTTATGCGGATGCGATGGCCAATTTCTTAATCGATTTTATCGACGAAGAAAAAATGCCACGCAAGCTTAAAGTGGCTTTCTCCAATAATGATGCCAACCGTACCCATGCTACTTTCCGTGATTTAGGATTTATTGCCAACGAGCATGGAAAATTTGATGTCTATGCCTGTGGTGGACTTGGTATAGAACCTCTTTTAGGCGTAGAAGTCGCTAAAGATGTGGAACCAGATCAAATTCTTTATTACGCCGAAGCCATGATTCGAATGTTTCGTAAATATGGAAATTATGAAAATCGTCGCAAAGCGAGAACACGCTTTTTACAGGAAACATTAGGAGCTGAAGGGATTCGTAAAGCATTTCACGAAGAACTCGAAGACGTGAAAGCCAAAAAGCATTTGGATATTGAAGTGGATATTCCCACTTATGAAAAAGAACCTCATGGAGAACCTTTAGAAGAATCTTATCTTGTCCACAAACAAAAACAAGATGGTTTGTATGCGGTTCTTTTCCATCCAAAAGGAGGCATTCCTTCTTGGCAAACGCTCAAAGCTTTATCCAAGGCCTTTGAAGACATGCCCTTAGTGGAAATGCGCTTAGAACCCAATGAAGGTAGCTTTATCATCAACTTAACAGCCGATGAAGCCCGCAAAGTCCTCGATATCATCGATAAAGAAGCCGCACACAATTCCTTTGAGGCCTCTACAAGTTGCATTGGAGCGACCATTTGTCAAGTAGGGTTACGTGATTCTCAAGATATGCTTTCAAAAGTATTAGAAGCTGTCAAAGAAGCCGGGGATATTGCGGATAATGCCCTACCCGCCATCTTTATTTCGGGTTGTCCTTCCTCTTGTGCTACCCATCAAGTGGCTCCTATTGGATTACGTGGAGCGGTAAAAGTGGTGGATCGTAAACCCATTGCTGGATTTGGATTATTTGTAGGAGGAGACGATCGCCAAGGTGACGAAAAAATGGGTCATGAACTTGGAGTAATTCCTTTAGAACAAATTCCTGTCTTCTTTGTGGACTTAGGACGCCAAATTACGGCTTCTGGTTTAGCCTTTGAAGAATGGGTTCGACAAAATCCTGATGGTATTGCCCAAGTAGCAGCTAACTATTTGATTTAATCGGCTCAAAGATTTATTTTTCCTGTTTTTCGAGATCAGTTTCTTAGAAACTGATCTTTTTTCTTCCGATCTCCTTATTCTTAGCCCAAATTTTGGAACAATCTTCGCTAAAATAGAAGTCTAGTTTTTAGAAAAAAGGAATAAATGATTATGCATTTTTTTTGTAAAGGCAGATCTATACTGCTTCTTTTAAGTGGAACCCTCTTTTTAGGAGGATGTTCAACTGCCCAAACCATCAACTCTTCTCAAACCAATCAAGACTCTATTGCTGAGATTACGATGGAAGATGATTTAGGGCGAACCGTTTCATTTGAAGTTCCAAAGCGTGTAGCCGTTTTAATTGGTAGCTTTACCGATTTATTTTTGGATGCAGGCGGCCAAGACCAATTGGTTGCAGCGGCTCATGATTCGTGGACCTCGTTTGATTTAGATTTAGATGGAGTGGCCGATTTGGGGGATATTAAAGCCATTGCGCAAGAAACGCTTGTGGCAAGTCAACCCGATTTAATCATTGCAAGTGCCAAAAATGAAAGCCAAAAACAAATGAAGGAGACATTCGATGCTTTAGGAATTCCGGTGGTGTATTTTGATGTGTCCTCTTTTGAAGACTATTTAAATACGTTCGAGCGTTTGTGTACGATTACGCAAAATGAAGAAGCCTATGCGAAATATGGCTTAGTTCAACAAGCACAAATTCAAGCCATTCAAAATAAAACGCATTCCACCATCCCAAAAGTCTTAGCCTTACGAGAAACAGGAAAGGGAGTGAGTGCTTTAGATCCTGAAAGCAGTGTGCTTGGTCAAATGCTTGGTGATCTTAAAGCACAAAACATTGCGCAAACGGGAGGACTCTCAACGCTTTCGATGGAAGTGATTCAAGTAGAAGATCCTGACATTATTTTGTATGTAGCTCAAGGCAAAGATTTAAAGACGGCTCAAGAAATGGCCAATACGTTATTTTCACAGCCCGCTTGGCAAGCGTTGCGGGCCGTCCAAGAAGGCCGAGTCTATGTCTTAGATCAACGCTTGTACAACTTAAAACCCAATGCCAATTGGGCTCAAGCCTTAGCTGATTTGGAAGTTTTAATTTATGATGAATAGTTCTCACAAAGCTCATTGGATGACCTTGGGTTTAGCATTCCTTTGTGGATTGATGTTTTTTGCTTCGCTCTTGTTAGGCTTTGCGGGCTTTCCTTCTTTAGAAGATGAAGTGATGCAAGGAATTTTGTTGCATTTACGTTTACCCCGCGCTTTAGGCGGACTTTTAGCGGGTGGAGCCTTAGCTGTAGGTGGCGCGTTAGTCCAAAGTGTACTCTCCAATCCTTTAGCCTCCACGAACATTTTAGGAATCAACGCTGGAGCGGGTTTTTTTGGGTTGTTGGCAAGTGTTTTATTTCCGCAATCCATTTGGGCCCATGAACTTGGCGGCTTTTTTGGGGCTTTACTTTGTGCTGGATTTATTTTGTTGTTGGTGTGGAGTAAACAAGCTCAAAAACTGACTATTCTTTTAGCAGGATTAGCCATTGGTCAACTGTTTACGGCGGGAATGGATGCCTTAACGCTTTTGTATCCCGATGTTTTAAGCGGGTATGCGGCTTTTAAAATTGGTTCCCTCTCCTCACTTTCCCTTTCCAAAGTTGGACTTGGGGCCTGTCTTTTGGTTCCAACACTTTGTATCGTTTTTGGTTTATCCAAACAACTTGAACTCTTTTCGCTTGGCTCTTTTCAAGCAAGAGCTCTTGGCTTAGAGATCGTCCAATGGAGTGTAGTGTTTTTAGCCTTAGCTGCAGTCCTAGCTGCAAGTGTAGTGGGATTTTGTGGAATGCTTGGCTTTGTGGGGCTTATTGTGCCAGCTTATTTACGACGTTTTCGCTTACCGACCTTTTGGTATTTGGCGCAATGCTTTTTTTTAGGCGCCTTACTTTGTGAAAGTGCGGACTTACTTGGCCGAACTCTTTTTTTACCTTGGGAATTGCCAGCGGGGCTTTTGTTATCGTTGGCGGGGGGACCCTATTTTTTATGGATGATTTTAGAAAGAAGAACTTTGGATGCTTAAACTGGAGAGCATTCAAGCTGGCTATGGCGAACATATCGTGTTAGAGGATTTCTCTATTGCCTTAAAGCCAAACCAACTGTGCATGATTTTAGGGCCTAACGGTTCTGGAAAGAGTACCCTGTTAAAAATTATGGGTGGCTGGATGGCTCCAAAAAAGGGGAGAGTCTACATTCAAGATCACGATTTAGCCAAACTCAAAGCCTCACAAAAAGCCAAATATACTGGGCGTATTGCCACTACTTTAGACGTTACGATGCCTTTAGAGCGCTTTGTTCTTTTAGGAGCGTATGCTAAGCACCATTGGTGGGAACCTTATAGCCAAGCTGATCACCAATTGGTGAAAAAAGTTCTTGTTCAAATGCGGTTAAATCAATGGGCTAAAAAACCAATGGATCAATTATCGAGTGGTCAAAAACAACGGGCCTGTTTTGCTCAAGTGTTAGTCCAAGATCCATTTTGTTTTTTCTTAGATGAGCCATCCAGTGCTTTGGATCCGTGGAGTCGTTTTGAACTCATGGAACATTTGTTGACCTTACGCTCTCCCAATCATTTAGTCGTTGCGGTAGTACACGATTTGGATCTCGCTTTACGCTATGCGGATTTCATTATGGTTTTGGATCAAGGTCATTTGGTATTTCAAGGCACGCCCTTTGAACTGGTAGAGCAAGATATTTTATCGCAAGTTTTTTCCTTACAACTGCGTGATTGGGATCCAAATACCCGTACGGGCAAGTTTTTTCCATTGGAATTAGCCAAGGAAAAGAAAAAGAGGGCGCTGTGAACTTTGTTCCTTATCTATAATGAAAAAGTGAGGAAGAGAGGTGAAGTATGAATATTGATTTAACCAGTGGATCTATTCGTAAAGTCCTTTTGTTATTTGCGATTCCACTCTTTTTTTCCCAATTGTTTCAAACACTTTATAACACCGCCGATACCATTATTATTGGCTATTTTTTAGGCGATCAAGCTCTAGCAGCTGTGGGTTGTGTGGCGGCCTTGTTTGAATTGATCGTCGGTTTTTCCACTGGCTTTGGACAAGGATGTAGCATTATTGCCGCTCAATGCTATGGGGCCAAAGATAAAGATGGTTTTCGAAAAAGCATTGCTTTGTCGATTCTTCTCTGTTTGGTTTTAGGGATTGTAATCGCCATTATAATGTGCACGACTTTGCCTTTGATTTTGCGCTGGCTCTTAACCCCCGAAGAACTCTTTGCCCAGGCTTATAGTTATATTTTCATCATTGCCGCAGGTATTTTAATTACCATCTTTTATAATCTTTGCGCTGGACTTTTACGAGCCGCTGGAGATTCCCAAACTCCACTTTATGTTTTGATTTTCTCAAGTGTTTTAAACATTGGTTTGGACGTTTTATTCATCGCCACCTTTCACCAAGGTGTGGCTTCAACTGCTTGGGCTACTTTAATTGCCCAATTGATTTCTCTTCTAGCCTGCTTGGCTTGGATTGGCTGGCAAAAAAAAGAATTGGTTCCTCACCTTTCGGATTTTCAGCTGGATTGGTCAAGGATTCTTTCCCTTACCCGTATGGGCCTGTCTATGGCGTTGATGTCGAGTATTGTTTCCATTGGTAGTCTCATTTTGCAAACTGGCTTGAATCAACAAGGCTCTTTGCGCATTGCGGGGCATACGGCTGCACGGAAAATTTTTGGCCTTCTTAATTTGCCTCTTGGGGCTATGATGTTGGCTCTATCTTCTTATGTAGCCCAAAATATGGGAGCGAAAGAATATGAACGAACCGAAAAAGGAATCGCTTTTGCTAACCGCTGTGGGCTTTACTTTTCCATTATTTCTACTGTAGTGATTTATTTCAGCGCCGAATGGTGGATTCAATTGATTTCCGCTACGAATGATTCCTTGGTCATTGAAGCGGGCAGCCTATATTTGCGGATTAATGCGCCATTTTTTGTGGTATTGGCTTTAGTACTCAATTTAAGGATTTCTTTACAAAGCATGCTGATGAACCTAGTCCCTATTATTTCTTCAGTCATTGAACTCTTAGGAAAAGTTCTTTTTACCCAATGGATTGTGCCTTATACAGGATTTTTGGGCATTTGTTTTACTGAACCTATCGTTTGGATGGCTATGGCTCTTTTCCTAATTTATTTTTATCTAAAAAAAAGCCCACTCAAGCAGGCAGGTGTTCCTATTCATCTTTTTCGTTAAGAAGTCTCTATCTAAAAGTAGGGGCTTTTTTTATTGGGGTAAAAGAGCAGATTAAAAGATCATTTCAATGTTTTTTAATGAGTATTTTTATGATGTTTGCCCTTGTTGAGTCTCTTCCATAATCACTTGAGCAAGCGCTTGGGCACTTGGTTTTGAGGCAATTCGAATAGAAGGAGTAGGACCATTTAGAACGTGAAAGCGTTCTTTTAAACCCTGAGCAATGCGATTAGAAAGACAAACATAAACTAAATGATCTTGATGACGTGTTAAAGGCCACGATTGAGCTGCTTCAAGACTGGCAAAAAGGACATAATCAAGCTCAAGTCCTTCGTTTTGGGAAGAACAAGAGAAATTATAGAGGTTCACTTGTTTAACCAAGCGTTTAGCCTGAAGCGTTTCAAAAAGGGTTGGAAGGGCCTTTTGGCTTTGACATAAAACGATCTGTTCATCTGGAGTGCTTTTTTTAAGAAGTTCTTGGCTTAAAGAAGAGCTATTGGAATTCGCGACTAAATCCGGCCATAGACCATGATTTTGAAAGACTTTGGCTGTGGCTGGACCAATAGTCGCCAGTTTCCAAGAAGCAAGGTCTCTAAGATCAAAATGCTGTTTTTGACAAAGATTTAAAAAATGCTCTACTCCATGAGCACTTGTAAAGACCAACCAACCTTTAGAAGAACGAGATTTTTCTTGGGAAGTTAAAATCTCTTTTAAATTAAGATCAAAGTCTTGGTAGTGGTTTTCTAAAACTACTACGCTTTGAAAGCGAGCAGGAAAATTCTCTTTTAATTTTTGATTAAAAGTTTGTGAGGAAGTAAGACCAATGCGAATAGGATGAAGGGGTTTAAAGCTTTCTACGCTGCCCCCTACCACAATCAATCCAGGGCTTTGAAGATGATGGGTATGGGCTTCTTGAGCCAAATGAATAAGTGGTGCTTTGAGGGTTTTGGTTAAGGTCATGGCTGGACTAGTAAAAATGGCGGCTGGAGTATTTGGATTCATTCCTCCTTGTAGTAAATGGTCACAAATGGAATCAATTTTAGCCATTCCCATTAAAAACACTAAAGTTCCTGAAAAGGAAGCGAGCCGTTTCCACTCTTCTTGAGAGCGTTCTTGGCTGGCTGAAGTTGCAGTTAAAACCATAAACGCATTGGATTGGTTGCGTTTAGTTAGGCCAAAGTGTTCTTTCGCCAACACTCCTACAAAGCTTGAAATACCAGGAATGATTTGAACGGGAACTTGATGTTGTTCTAAAAATTCAATTTCCTCTAATGCCCGTCCAAAAATCATGGGATCGCCCCCTTTAAGACGGACAATATGGGAATGATTTTTTGCGAGTTCTAGTAACAAATCTTGAATTTCGCTTTGTTTCGCACTGGGTAAATGGCCCCGTTTGCCACGATAAATGAGCGTAGCTTGTTTTGGAATTTTTAAAAGACTGGAGTCAATAAGGTCATCATACACCACCACTTCAGCCTGTTTTAAAGCTTCGTAACCAGCTTGAGTGAGCCATGAAGCATCATGACATCCTCCCCCTACTAAAAACACTTGGCCAAGACTTGAATCAGACATGTTCAACCTCCTTCTTTTTTTGAGCGATATCTTTTTACAAACGCTTCATATTCTTCTTGATCAAGAGGACCTCCTTTTTGTTGACACAACCAAAAGAGGTCATGAAATCCTTTAGCCCGAAAAGTTGGATCAAGGTCCTGTTTTAAAGCCGGACGCTTCAAGGCTAACCAATCCACGATCTCTTCTAAAGAGGAATTGCATAAATCCTCTTGAATCCAATTTCGAATCGCCTGGGCTGCGCTAGGGGAAGCTCCAGAAGTTGAAACGCCAATGGACAGATGATCCTTTAAAATCACAGCTCCAAAGGTTACATCACTTAGCTTGGCATCGTCGACCACGTTGCAAAGGATATGAAGTTCTTGGCAAGCTTTCGCAATGGCTTGATTCACCTCATTGATATTGGTTGCCGCAATCACTAAACGATGATTGATCAAATCCTCTTTTTGCCAAGGACGTTGGATACAGACAACAGGCAAATTAAAAAAATCCTCTAAAATTTTTGGGGCCATAATTTCCACATGGGCTTGGGTCTTAAGTAAGCGTTTGGCTTTTTCTAGAGCAACCTTTCCTCCTCCAATGATTAAAATAGATTGATTGGTGAAATCAAAAAATAAAGGGTAATAGGCCATAAATTTCCTTTCTAACAGGAATTTTCTAACTCAGTTCTAAAAAGAATCAATGCTTTCACACTTGCTTTTTGGGATCCAATCACCAAAAAGCATTAAAGATGAAAAGATTTACACCATGTAAAAGATGTAAAGATAAGGTTTTCTTTTGAGTCACTAAAAGGTAAATAATCCATACCAAAATAGTGTAATTTTTATTATTTCTGATAGATAAAATGCCGTTTTTGCGTCATTCTTTTGAATAAAAATTTCTAAATCGGGAAAAGAAAAAAATTTTTTGTTAAAACCGTGTAAGATAATTGTAAGAAGGAAGATACAGGATTGAATCTCTAAACCATAAACTCCCTGTCTTCAGCATAACTTGCTTAAAATCATAAGCAAAGGGGCGTGGGCTCTACCGGTTCAGGTGTTCATTCACCTATAAGATTTTTAAAGTCTTATGGCTTTCTCACCAAAAAAAGTGAAGATAAAGTTTTTGTCTTTAAGTTCCACTTTTAAGCTCATGTTCTCATCAGCCACTTCTTCGTTGAAGAGGAAAACCATTCATAGGGAAAGGAGACGCTTCTCGTTTGGGACATGACTTCCATGGAACGACTGTTCAAGCTCGATAGCAGTTAGGCCTGAATAGATGTACCGTAGGCTGGACGGGAATTTACGCATGTGGACTGTCAGACTGCCCCTTTCTTTTTCTGACAGGTTTGAAGCATGAAGTTTAGCTTTAAGGAACCATCGAGAAGCAAGGATTGGAGATATGGTTGTACGCAAAAAATCATCTGCTCTTACAGAGTTAGAAGAAGGAAGTCCCGAATATTCGGTGGTCCATGCCATTCAAGATACCCGTGAAAAACTTCAAATCACGCAAACGGAACTCGCTCGTCGAACTGGTATTGACCAAGGCGATATTTCAAAATTAGAACGTGGTACACGAAATCCTTCTTTAAAATTATTAAAACGCTTGGCAAGAGGTCTAGGCATGGAATTAAAAATTTCTTTTGTACCCATTGAAAATCCCAGCGAAGCCTTTGATAAAGATATTCAAGATCCAAAAGCGTAATTGGAGATTGTGTTACTTTCTTGGTTTTGAGTTGAAAAAGCACCTTAATAATGAGAAAAAAGACGTCCCTAGGGACGTCTTTTAAATGAGTTTATTGATCTTTTTCTTGATCTCTAAGTCTTTGATCAAGTTGTAGCAAAATCGCTTGAATATCGCCTTGAAGATAAAGTTGTCTAGCTTCAATAGGAATTAAAGGAGCATTTACATCAATAGAGATTAAGTGGGCTTGAGGATTTTGGGCAGTCATCCTTAAAAACGGATACTTAATAATTCCTGGAGTATTCCATCCCACACCGAGTTCTAAAAAAACTGTCTTTCCTTTACTCGCCTTATCCAAAAAGTCTTCGTAGCGCTGCGCTGCGCGATGCCAGCCCTCATCTTCTACAAATAAACTATCACTGCGCAAATTAGGACGCACAGCACTGTGATCTGTGGGATCGAAAGGGATTAAGGAGGAGGAAATGCTCATTTTTAGATGATCACTTGGAATAAGATTTCCTTGTTCGTCAATGGAGAATCCTTGATCTAAAACCATTGCTCGAATCGCCTCTTCATTGTCCATCGTCGTACGATTTTTTATCGATTCAAAAAGTCCATAGTCACCTTGAGTATAAAATAGACGTTTCTTATCAAATCCTGCTTTTTGAAACATATGATCCACATTGGTCGTGAGAACAAAATAATTTTTATCGCGTACCAATTGAAGGAGCGTTTCATATACGGGAATAGGAGGATTCATATAGCGATTGACGTAGATATGTCGACTCCAATACGCCCAATAAATTTCGGGAGTAGGAAAAGGATAAAATCCTCCAGAATACATATCCTCAAACCCATATTTTTTGCCAAAATCATGAAAATAGGTATCGAAGCGATCATTGGCGTAATCAAAGCCAGCCGAAGTCGACAGGCCCGATCCAGCGCCAATGAGTACGTAGTCGGCTTCTTCAATCCACTTGGCGGCTTGGTTAATGTCTTCCAAGAAGTTGTTGGTAGATTCGTTCATCTTCTGGTTTAAATACATTGAAAATCACCTCCAAGGACGATTGGGTTTCTTTCAAATAATTTTTAACGGTGGCCACCGCAATTTCTGCAGCTCGTTGATTGGGAAAATGGAATTCTCCAGTTGAAATGCAACAAAAAGCAATGGAACCCACATCGTATTGATCAGCCAGTTTTAAACAGCTTTCATAGCAACTTTTTAGTTCCTCTTCTTCTTGAAGAGTTAATACTCCCGCTACATAAGGGCCAACCGTATGGATAATGTAGTTGCAAGGTAAATTGTAGGCAGGAGTAATTTTAGCTTGGCCTACCGCTTCTGGATGGCCTTGCTCATCCATAATGCGTTTCATTTCAAGGCGTAACTCGATTCCCGCAAAAGTATGAATGGCATTGTCGATGCACCGATGATTGGGAATAAAGCAACCAAGCATTTGCGAATTGGCGGCATTGACAATCGCTCCACAAGCTAAATGGGTTATATCGCCCCGCCATAAATAAATGTGGTCTTCAATGGGAGATAAATCTTGAAGAGAAACGATTTGGAAATGTCTTTTCTCTTCTTGAAAATAGGCATCTTGGATGTCTAAAAACTCTTGACTTAAAGGCTTAGGTAAGCGCAGATTCATTAAAGCTCGCAAGAGGCTTTTTTTTTGTTCTACATTTTCAGGGATTCCAATTCCTTGATACTCAGGGGATTCATTTAAAAGAAATTGGATCATGTAATCTAAACGTTGAATTTGGGTCATTCTTGAATAAGCGCAATTCTTTCTTGTTTATGTCCACCTTTTTGGGCTAACTCAGCAAATTTAGCCGCGTAGTCGGCATAAGAAATCGTGCTTTCTCCTTTATCATTGGTAAAAAATTCTTCTTTTCCTACTAAAACATGACCAGTCTTTTCTCCATCGGCCCGGAAATCAGCAGCAGGGGAAACAAACGTCCAATCTAAATCTTTTTTATCGCGTAAAATATCCAAGGCTTTCGTTTGAGCCGCAGCCAAAGGTTTGTATTCTTCTGGAAAATCTGGCGTGTCTAGGAGTTGAACTTTATGTTCAGGATCCATATACAAAGAGCCAGCCCCACCAACTATCCATAATGGAAGATTGGTATTGCTTAAAATATCGGAAAGTTTTTCGATAACTTCTTCATGAAGATGAAGAAGTTCAGGTTGCCATACTCCAAACGCATCGATAACCACATCGGCATCTTTTAAATCATCATACGTTAAATCAAAGAGATCACGAACGAGTACTTCATCGGCTTCGGGAACATTGTTTTCGTCGCGAACAATCGCTTTAACTTCAATTCCCCGTTTACGCGCTTCTTCTACGATTTTGCTTCCTACACGGCCATTGGCGGCAATTACATCAAATTTCATAATTATGACCCACGGCATCCTAAGGGATGCTTTCTCCTTTCCTTGATCATTTTCCGCTCTAATCTTAAGGAGTCATTTTTTAAACTTCCTTCATCATGAGCGGAGTTTAGGAGCAGTGAGGATCTCCTCCTTGCTTCTAAGGAAAGAATAGACCGGTCTTGTTGTAACTTCAACAGTTACAACCAACTTTATTTTCTTCAGTAATGAGACTTTGCGCTTGGGTATGAAGAGTTTTAAGAGTCACATGGCGTAAAGAATTTTCCATAGCTGCTTGTGCTTGTTGCAAATGATCATCCATTAAAGCATGCATATGACTCGCAACAGGACATTGGGGATTTAAGGTCTCCGAAAAGGGAAATACCCCTTCTTTTGGAGTGAGTTCTACTGCTTTGTAAATATCCAATAGAGAAATCTCACTTGGATCTTGCAATAAATAGGCACCGCCACTGCCACGATGGACACCAACTAGTCCTGCACTTTTTAGCTGTTGTAAAATTTTGCGAATAATAACGGGGTGAGCCCCGGTACTCCCCGCTAAAAAGAGACTTGTGATCTTGTGGTCGTGTTCAAATACAAGAATACAAATACAAATATGGACGGCAATGGTAAATCGAGTGGAACTTTGCATAGTGTTCTCCTTTACAATTTTTCTATAATTTTTATGTACAAGTAATAAAAAAGCTATAGATATTGAAAATTAATTTTCTATAAATTATTGATTTTGGGAT
>CAYMGC010000017.1:0-22528 GCA_964389885.1 uncultured Erysipelotrichaceae bacterium
TGCCAAGAGACTATCAACATATGAAAAACCAGATCAAGCATTTAGAAGATCGTGGGTATCCTAAAGAAGAGGCTACGCTTAAGGCCTTTCGCATGGTCCATCCACAGTAGAAAGGAGCGCAAAAGATGGATAAAAACTTTGGATTTCTACAGTATGACCGCCAAGACGATCCCATTGTAGAACCGAAAGAGCGCTTGGAATCCTTTAAAGAATTCCATCGCCCTCTCAACGTCAAACAACGGCGCCAACAAGCCGCTCGCTGCATGCATTGTGGCGTTCCTTTTTGCCAGTCTGCTCTTGAACTCAAAGGCATGACCACTGGATGTCCGTTGCACAATTTAATTCCTGAATGGAATGAGGAGTTATTTTTAGAAAATGACCAATATGCGCTTGGGCGTTTATTGAAAACCAACCCATTTCCTGAATTTACCAGTCGAGTATGCCCAGCGCTTTGCGAAAAGGCTTGTATTAATGGCTTGGATTCTAAACCCACTACCGTGCATGATAATGAGTTTTATATTATCGAAAATGGCTTTCAAAAAGGGTGGATGAAACCAGCTGAAATTGTAGAGCGAACGGGAAAAAAGATTGCAATCATCGGCTCTGGGCCTTCCGGATTGAGTGCAGCTGATTCGTTGAATAAACGGGGTCATCATGTAGATGTCTACGAACGCGAAGATCATCCGGGCGGGCTTTTGATGTATGGCATTCCTAACATGAAACTCGACAAGTCCGTGGTGGATCGCCGCCTTTCCTTAATGGAAGAAGAAGGAGTTCGTTTCATCACCAACACCGAAGTCGGTCAAGATCTCTCTTTAGACGAACTGGAAGCAAAGTACGATGCCATTATTTTAGCCACAGGGTCGACGAAACCCCGTGCACTTGGCGAAGTCGATTCTTCTTGGGATGGGGTTTATTACGCTGTGGATTTTCTCAAACAAACCACGAAGGATTTACGCGCGAATCGGCCTTGGAGCATCAATGCTAAAGATAAACATGTCATCATCGTAGGTGGGGGAGATACGGGCAACGACTGCACAGGAACGGTGTTGCGCCAAAATTGTAAGTCGGTTACCGCCCTTGAAATGATGCCCAAACCACCTGTTGAGCGTTTGGCGAGTAATCCTTGGCCCGAATGGCCCAAAGTATTAAAAGTGGATTATGGGCAATCGGAAGCCATTGAGCGCTTTGGTGAGGATCCCCGTCGCTTTTCTACCACCATTCAAGAAGTCTTTTGTGAAGAAGGCCGTATTATAGGAGTGCAAACCGTCGAACTGGGGCCTAATTTCCAACCCATTGCGGGTAGCGAACAAATTCTACCCTGTGATTTGTTGCTTATTGCTGCGGGCTTTGTAGGAGTAGAAGAATCCCTTAAAGAAGCCTTTGATTTGCCGACCACTTCCCGCAATACGATTTTGTGTGAGGCGGATGGCTATCGCATTCACGATAATCTCTTTGCCTGTGGAGATTGTAAAAAAGGCCAGTCCCTTGTCGTATGGGCTTTAAATCAAGGCCGTGAGTGTGCCCGAGAAGTCGATGAATACTTAATGGGTTACTCCAATATTGAATAATCGTAAATATAATTAGAGATGATACCTTAAAGTTTTCACTTTTGTTTCTTTTAAAAGCCTAGGATTCCCCGTTATGGAGGGACCTAGGCTTTTTGTTTTATACTTTGAAATTTCCTAAACTTTGGTATGATTCCAAAAAGATAAGGATAGAGAAATTTGGTTCTCCTCAGTTCGATAAAGAGGGAAAGTTTAAGGAAAGATGATTTAATTTCCCTCGTTTTAAAAATGAGACAAGTAGGATATTGAAAAGAAGTAAATCTAACCAAAAATAGAACTAAGAACAAGTTAAATACCATTCAAGCAAAAATAATTACCGTTTAGACATAATTTATAGAAAAATACCCAGAACAATGATCTAATAAAAATAGAATATGATCATATTTTTATTTAAATTTAATGAATTAGAAATACTATACAAAAGTTTTCTCATTCTTTTTATCTATTAGAGGCTTAGCTTAGACTATAAAACTAAATTAAGTCCTAAAAGAGTAGTTTCTCTTTATGATTCGATATGGATGTTATCTAAAGATAATTCTTTAAGTCTTAAGCCTGTTAAGGTTATGAATCAGTCATGGAATTTGGAGTAAATTATGAATAAAAAAATAATAGCATCTTTGCTGAAGTGGATTAAATATATACTGCTCTTATTTGTAGGATCGACATTTTTGATGTGTGGCTGTTCATGGAATGGAAATCAATTAGATGCTATAAATGATCAGGAAAGTTATCCTGTTATATCCAAAATAATGAGAAATCTTACCACTCAGGATATAGGCTATGAGTGCAACATTTATTTAAATTGGAAATTGTCGACTACTTATAAAGTTGAAATCAATCTCTTCTGCTTCCTGAATCAGGCAACCGGTAATATCGAATATATGGAGGTGAATCCAACTATTATATTATGGGAAAATAATAATATAATTGGTGTTAACCAAATACCTGAAAATATGGATGGAAATAAGAAGATTATCCAATACATAGAGGCTCAATACGATGAGAGGGATCAATCTTTGAAAGTGAATTTCGACGTTGAAGTCGTTAATAATAATTATAAGGCGATGAGTAAGCAAGGATCCATAATATTACAAATAGATATAGAAAAATTGGAATTTACAATCAAAGAATATTCACTTCACTAACCATCCCAAGAATAACAGCTGTCCGTTTTAGAACTCCTTAATAACCTATACTAGCCTTCAAATGAGTAAGCAATTGCGCATCCAATTTGGAGGCTTTTTTATATAGGAGCGTAGAGAAGTAGAGGAACGTTTAATAGGATCTTCCAACATCGAATATTCTTCTTCAAAAGATTAAAAAAAGAAAGAGGCTATAAATTATTCTCGATTGAAAATTGAGAATAATTTATAGCCTCTAAAAGAGCTTAATAGATTTCTTCAATTAAAACTGGACCCCTCATGTTTCGAATGCTTCCTTCAGCATAAATGGGCATACCGATTTCATACAAATCTTCATATTGGCTATAGCCGTCAAAATACAAAATAATTTGTTGCCATGGAACGTGGTAGCAAAGTACTTCTTCTCCACCTGGAGCTAAATTGGCTCCAAACGTATTGAGTCGTTTTGGAGCTGGAAAAGAGCGTTCATTGGAGCCGGTTTTTTGAAGTTGGACTGTCAAAGGAAGAAGACGCTCAAAGGCATGCCCTAATTCGGTATCGTACAATTTATAAATAACTTGGTTGCCATACTGATCAGAAAAACGAGCTTTCATAGCATTAAAACCTTTCTATCTATAGGTTTTATTGTAGCGATGTAAATGGATGGTTCAAGATTCGTTTTCTTTTTTTGAATCGCTTTTTTCGTCAGGATGTTGGCACCCCACGGCAATTTGGCCATTTTGAAGACAGCGAATGTCCTCACGACTCCACCGCTCTTTGCCTTGAACACACAAATTGGACATTCGTCCTTGCTTTAAACGAACTGGATAGGCTGGAGGACTTACCACGGTAGCCCCTGGCTCGACATTGCGAATTACAATGGCCCCAGCACCAACTTTGCAGTCTTTCCCTAAAACAATATTGCCAATGATCTTAGCACCAGCTCCAACCAATACGTTATCTTCTACAGTTGGATGACGCTTACCACCAATCTTCCCCGTTCCTCCAAGCGTTACACCTTGATAAATTTTGACATCGTCACCAATAATACAAGTCTCACCAATGACTACTCCAGTTCCATGATCAATAAAAAAACGCTTGCCAATAGTCGCTCCTGGATGAATATCAATGCCTGTTTTGCGTTGAGCGCGTAACGAAAGCCAACGAGCCAAAAAGAAGTGCTTTTTCTGATACAGTTTATGGGTAAAATACCATGTCTTAATGGCTTTATAGCCCGGCATCATGATAATTTCCAAACTCGATTTTAAGGAGGGATCCTGTGCCATAAAGCAGGCTTTCTCTTCTTTCAAAAAAGCGCGATAACCCAAGATAATCAACCTCCCTTCAACGATTGATGATTGGATTTTCTGCTTTTCATTTTAATGGAAATTGTTGTATTTTTAGAGTTTTTATCTCAAGAAAACAGCAACCAAAATTTTAAACTCTAAAAAAGCATTTAAAATGTTTGGAATAAAGAAAAACTAAGTTTCAATATCCTTTTTAAAGAAAAAGTTGAGATTAAATTTCGTATCATTTTTTAAAATCTAAAGTATGCTCTAAGGCCTAAAATAAAGTCATTGAACTATAGAAAGGCGACTTATGAAAACCATTTCTTCTCAAACCTTCGATGAAGAACGCTGTTGGTATGATGTTCATTGGACTAAGTTTGAAAATTGCCGTTTTGAGGGCCCCCGCGATGGCGAAAGCCCTTTAAAAGAATGCCAAGACATTGTAGTGGACAATTGTTTTTTCAATTTGCGTTATCCTTTTTGGCACGATGTGAATGTTCAAATTCGCAATTGCGAATTAACCTCTCTTTGTCGAGCTGCCCTTTGGTACGACAAATCCGTAGAAATTTTCAATACCAAGCTCCATGGAATTAAAGCTGTGCGGGAATGCAGTGACGTCCGTTTAGAAGGATGCGATATCGACTCTTCTGAGTTTGGCTGGTCAACCAATCGCATGATTATGGAAAACTGTACAGTTACTAGCGAATATTTCATGCTGCGAAGCCAACATTTGAACTTTCGCAATGTCAAACTAAAGGGAAAATATTCTTTTCAGTATCTCACCAATTCCATTTTTGAAAACTGTGATTTTGATACTAAGGATGCCTTTTGGCATGGTAAAAACATTTTGGTACGCAATTCCATTGTCAAAGGGGAATATTTAGGATGGTATTCTGAAAACCTCACGTTTGATCACTGTCTCATTATCGGAACGCAACCGCTTTGTTATTGTAAAAACTTGCGTTTGATCGATTGTGTCATGCAGGATACCGATCTCTCTTTTGAACGCTCTGAGGTGATGGCTACACTTAGTGCCCCTATTGAAAGCATTAAAAATCCTCTTGCTGGTGTCATTCGTGTTCCAGCGGTCAATGAGTTGATCTTCGATTTACCAGAAGCAAAAGGAAAAGTTATCGTTGGAAACGATGATTAATAAATTAAAAAAAAGGACTACAAAGTTATTTTTACCGCATGTAGAAAGTAGTTTGTGGTCCTTTTTTAGATAAAAATTTTTAAGAAGGAAAAGCGGAAAAAATATGGTTTTGAATAAACTGTGTCATTTCTTCTGGTGTTTCTTGATAACCAGATTGAATCCATTGAATCAAAATTCCATATAATCCATAAGCAAGATACGTTTTTTCATAGGAATATGATTGATTAGGAAAAAGATCTTCGTCATGAATAATAATCTTATAAGCTTGAAGAATAGAACCTTCACAATGAGAAGATAAAATGACAGAATTTGTTTCTTTTAAGGAAGCACAAAATTGAAAGTATTTTAAAATCCGATAGGAATCCTGAAGATCATGAGCTTTTAAATGATTTGTGGCTTCAAATTCACGCCATTTTAAAACAAGATAAGCCGTAATAATTTCTTCTTTCGAATTAAAATTTCGAAAATAAGAAGCACGACCTACTTGCGCAAGTTGTGTTAGCTCATCTACATTTATTTTTTCAATCGGTTTAGAACGCATGAGTTGTAAAAGGGCTTGACCTAAAGATTCGGTAATATAAGTAGACATGTGTTTCTCTTTCTAAAAATCCGGCTAACCGGATTTTTTTATTTTTAGTTCAAAAGGAGAGAAGATGATACTATAGTATCATTGTAAAATTCATAAAATTCTCGTTTTCAAGACGCTTTTAAAAGGAGGTTAGAATGAAAAAAGTCTTTAAGATCTTCTCTGGAATCGTATTGTTTCTTCTTGTGGTGGGAGGAATCGGGTATTGGTATTTAACGAGTCATACCCAGGTAATTGTAGGAATGATTCAAAAAGCGATGTATACCGATGATCAACAGCCTAACTCTTTTCAACCTTTGAATGCTACAGGAGAGTTTTTAAGAAAAGATGGCCAATATCGAATAAGCAATATTGCTTATGGAAAAGAGTATCCCAATAGTTTTTTAGATATTACCTATCCCAATGAAGATAGAGAGCTAAAAAGACCCACCTTATTTTACTTTCATGGAGGAGGTTTTTTTGGAGGAAGTAAAGAAATGGGAGATCCAATGGCTGTGAGTGATCACGATGGACTCTTAATCGATTTATGTGCTCAAGGATTCAATATTGTGAATGTGGATTATGCATTAGTCCCAGAGTATCATTTTCCAATACCTTTGATTCAAATGAATCAAGCGATTCAATTTATTGAAGAAAACCAAGAAACGTATCATCTCGATATGGAAAATATTGTTCTGATGGGATCCTCTGCAGGGGCCATTATGGTTGCTCAATATGGAACCATTCTTTCTAATCCAGAGTATGCTAAGCTTTTGAACATCACGCCTACTGTGCTAGCCAAGCAAGTGGCGGCGATTGTCATTGACGATGGTCCAATTGATTACACCATCATGCCTTTAGCTTGTAAGATTTTAGTTGGTAACTATATAAAAGGATCTATCTATTTAAGCCAAGAGGAAATCAATCAATACGATTGCATTCCCTATGTAACATCTCACTATCCAGCTACATTTTTACTGGGTAGTGAATATCGTAATGATATGATTGAAATGCATGATCAATTGGATAAGGTAGGCGTTAAAAATGTATTGGTGGATCCTTATACAGAGTATGGAGAAAAAAAGCCACACTGTTTTGTAGCCAACGAACGCAATGATCCGATTTCTAAAGATGCGTTTGATCGCCTAGTGAGCTTTTTGAAACATGAAACAAACAAAACTTAAAATATCTTGGTTAGAATTGATAATTCTAGCCATTTTTCTTTTTTATAGAGAGCAATTAAAATTCGCTCTTAAAAGAGCTAAAAAAGAGGTCTTCCCTCAAGAAAGACCTCTAAAAAGACATTATTTTGAATGTTTAATCGCTGCTTGAGCCGCTGCAAGTCTTGCGATTGGCACACGGTATGGAGAGCAGGAAACATAGTTCAAACCAAGACCATCCACGAATTCAATGGATGCAGGGTCACCACCATGTTCACCACAAATACCAAGTTTTAAATCAGGACGAGTAGCACGGCCACGAGTTGCTGCGATTTCGATGAGTTCGCCAACACCTTCTTGGTCAAGTTTAGCGAATGGATCGTTTTCGTAAATCTTAGCGGAATAGTATTGTGGCAAGAAGTTACCCGCATCGTCACGAGAGAAGCCGAAAGTGAGCTGAGTTAAGTCATTGGTACCAAAAGAGAAGAATTCTGCTTCTTGGGCAATTTCACCAGCTTTTAAAGCCGCTCTTGGTACTTCGATCATGGTACCCACTTTGTAATGCATATCGGATCCTTCTTCTTTAAGAATCTGCTGAGCGGTTTCATCTACGATCTTCTTAACGTATTTGAGTTCTTTGAGATCGCCAATTAATGGAAGCATGATTTCGGGTTCGATGTTCCAATCAGGATGCTTTTTATTGACATTCAATGCGGCACGGATAACCGCTTCAGTTTGCATTTTAGCAATACCAGGATTGGATACGGCAAGACGGCTTCCACGATGACCCATCATAGGATTCACTTCGTGTAAGGAATCCGCTGTAGCTTGAAGTTCAGCGGCATCAAGACCCATTTCTGCCGCGAGGTCGGCAATTTCTTCAGCTGTATGAGGCAAGAATTCATGTAGAGGTGGATCCAAGTAACGAATGGTCACAGGACGACCTTCCATCGCTTCATAAATACCTTCAAAGTCAGTTTGTTGCAGTGGTTCTAATTTTTTGAGGGCAGCATCCATTTGTTCTGGAGTTTTTGCCAAAATCATTTCACGGATGGCTTTGATCTTGTCTCCATCAAAGAACATGTGTTCTGTACGAACAAGACCGATTCCTTCAGCACCAAATTCTACGGCTTGAGCGGCATCGCGTGGAGTATCCGCATTGGTGCGAATGTTCAAGCGACGACGAGCATCGGCCCAGCTCATGAAGCGACCAAAGTCACCAGAAATTTCAGCTGGAACGGTTTTAATCTTTTCAGCGTACACTTTACCAGTGGAACCATCTAAGGAGATCCAATCCCCACGTTTGATGGTTTTGCCATTGACAAAGAATTGACCGTTTTCTTCATCCATAGTGATGTCACCAGCACCGGATACGCAGCAAGCCCCCATACCACGAGCCACAACAGCCGCATGAGAAGTCATACCACCGCGAACGGTTAAGATACCTTCTGCAGCCGCCATACCTTGAATGTCTTCTGGGGAGGTTTCTAAGCGAACCAAAACGACTTTTTTACCATTTGCCGCTTCTTCGATAGCTTCTTCAGCTGAGAAAACAACTTGTCCGCAAGCTGCCCCTGGAGAAGCGGGTAAAGCTGTTGTTACAACTTCTGCTGCTTTTAAAGCATCCGCATCAAACATGGGGTGAAGAAGTGTATCGAGCTGTTGAGGTTCAACCATCATCAACGCTTCATCGGTGTTAACGAGGCCTTCATCAACCATATCGCAAGCGATTTTTAAAGCAGCTTGCGCTGTTCTTTTACCGTTACGAGTTTGGAGCATATAGAGTTTTCCATTTTCAATGGTGAACTCCATATCCTGCATATTTTTATAGTGATGTTCAAGAGTATCGCAAATTTTTACGAATTGTTCGTAAGCTTCTGGAGAAATTTCTTGAAGTTGGGCGATTTTGTTTGGCGTACGAACACCAGCTACTACGTCTTCACCTTGAGCATTCATCAAGAATTCGCCATATAATTTGTTTTCACCAGTCGCTGGGTTACGAGTGAAGGCCACCCCTGTACCACAGCTATTTCCCATGTTTCCAAATACCATCATCTGTACGTTTACGGCTGTTCCCCAATCAGAAGGAATGTCGTTTTGACGACGATAGTAAATGGCACGTTCGTTGTTCCAAGAACGGAAAACGGCTTCAATGGCTTCCATCATTTGTTCTTTTGGATTGGTTGGGAAGTCTTCATGGAGTTCTTGTTTATAGAATTCTTTGAAGCGTTTTACGAGTTCTTGCATGTCTTCAGCGGTTAAATCGAGGTCATCTTTGATGCCTTTTTCCGCTTTTACTTCATCAATGATTTCTTCGAAACGTTTTTTGGAAAGACCTTTTACAACATCTGCAAACATTTGAATAAAACGTCTGTAGGAGTCATAAGCAAAACGAGGATTTCCTGATTTTTCTGCAATGGATGCAGCCACAGTGTCATTAATACCGAGGTTTAGGATGGTATCCATCATACCGGGCATAGATGCACGGGCACCAGAACGAACAGAAACCAAAAGTGGATTATCGGGATCCCCAAATTTTTTGCCTGTTTCTTTTTCGAGTTTGTCCAAATATTCATAAATTTGATCTTGGATGTCTTCCGAAATTTTTTCACCATCTTCATAATATTTGTTGCAAGCTTCGGTTGTGATAGTGAAACCATTTGGAACAGGCATACCCAAGTTGCTCATCTCGGCAAGGTTTGCCCCTTTACCGCCAAGCAGATTGCGCATGTCCGCATTGCCTTCGTCGAAAAGATAAACATATTTCTTTTCCATGCGTTTCCTCCTTACTTCAGAAATGGCACAAAATTCGCCGCAAGACAATTTCTGCGGCGTGAACCTATAATGGTGGTATAAACCTCGAAATGTTCTAGGATAGCCAAATCCCTTGTCATTTTGAGCGCATTTCTGCTAACTTTTCTCGGTCTCATATTACTCTATTTTTAAGCAAAATAAACGTTTTCTTTTATCTTAGGGTCTAAAATAAAGACTTCTCGCAAGCGCTTTAGGTTTTCTTGTCAATTTCAGACAATTTTTTTTCTTTTTGCCCTACGATATCAATGGAATGATGGCTTGCTGGGCACACGGTCCGTTTCAAGCATTGCTTGGGACAATTGGGATAAAACTGTTTTTCCATTAGAGCTTCTAAAAATGCTTGTTGGTTGACAGAAAGATCTTTGCGAATACGCAAAAGTGGGCGGCTAATCATTGAGGGGTTTTGTTGAAGCTCCTGTAAAGACACGTCATAAAAATTTGCGATATCCAAAAGACAAGCCGCATTTTTCTTTTTATCGGCATCAAGAAGCAATTTAAAAAGGTTTTTTTCCACTAAAGAAATTCCCATCTCTTTAGCTAAGTGTTTCACGTTTTTCATCCGTGGGCAGCCTGAAATGCTAATGAGTTCAATCATGGTAAAACATCCCTCTTTTTTTGAGCTTTTGAAGCCTTTAAATCTTTTAAAAGCTCTTTCTTCTTGGCACAATTTAAAATTTTATAGCTTTCGCATTCACTTTACTTCACTAAACGGATAAAGTTGACGCAAACGAGATCCTTTTTCGAACAAGTGTTCCTAGAGTAGTTTATAGGAGGTTTTTTGATGAAAACAATGCTTAGTGGTATCAAACCCACAGGTCGGCTTACCTTGGGAAATTATATTGGTGCCATTCGTGAATTTGTGAAATATCAAGATGAATACGAAATGTTCATTTTTATTGCCAATCAACATGCTTTAACGGTCCCCATTTCAGCCGCCGAGTTACGCAAAAATACCAAAGATTTAATTGCCTTATATTTAGCTGCCGGCTTAGATCCTAAAAAAGCGACGATCTTTTTACAAAGCGATGTTCCAGCTCACGCTCAACTTGGTTGGATTATGACTTGTCTTTCGGGTTATGGAGAATTGCAACGCATGACCCAATTTAAAGACAAGATGGCCAAACAGGAAACCGGTGTGACGGCGGGTCTTTATACCTATCCTGCGTTGATGGCAGCGGATATTTTATTGTACGATCCCGATTATGTTCCAGTAGGGGTGGATCAAAAACAGCATGTGGAATTAACCCGCGACTTAGCCGAACGGTTTAATCGTCGTTACTCTCCCACTTTTAAATTGCCTGAGCCTTTAGTCACAAAAGTAGGCGCTAAGATTTACGATCTACAAACCCCCACTAAAAAAATGTCTAAATCGGAATCAAGTCCTAAAGGAGTTATTGATCTACTCGATGATCCGGCCCAAGCTCGCAATAAAATTAAAGGGGCGGTCACCGATTCGCTTGGCGTAATTCGTTTTGATCCAGAAAATCAGCCTGGCTTAGCCAATTTGATTACCATTTTATCCGCTCTAACTGATGAGCCGATTGATTCCATCGTCTCTCGCTATGAAGGAAAAGGATATGGGGAGCTCAAAAAGGAAACGGGAGATGTCGTTTACAATTTCTTAAGCGATTTACAAGCCCGCTACAAAGAGATTTTAGCAAGCGGTACAGTAGATGAAGTCTTAGCCCAAGGGGCACAAAAAGCCTCCAAAGTAGCCAATAAAAAAGTTGCTAAAGTGTATCGTAAAACTGGTCTTTCTCTTTAAAGTTTAAGTTTGACACGAAAAAGTCTATTTTCCTCCTTGGAGGAAGATAGACTTTTTTTTTAGATCTTCCCATCGAGAAAAGCACAGCGATGAGAGCCAAAAGACCAAGAAGTTTCGGCTGTCGTTTTTAAGGTAATATAAGGAGCTTGGGCTTGAAGCCAAAAAGAAGGGTATTCTCCTTCTGGATAATCAACAGCTTGACAAAAAGAAAGAGATTGAAGATCGGGAGTGGATTCTTTATGATTTTCAAATTTTAATGTGGTGCATAAGGAGATGTCTGCATTGAGAAGTTTCCCAATTTTTTGAGCTTGGCTTTTCGCCTGAATTAAGGCTTCTTCATGCAAAAGTTGGTAATAACTCTCTTCATCCACTAAATAAAAGCGGACTTTCATCTCCACAAGAAAGGGCATTTTGGACACGATTTGCCAAATCATCTTGAGTTTTAACAAATCGCATTCACCACTCGTTTTGATGACAATTTGGGCTGTATGGCGTTGACTGACTTCACTTGAAATGGCTTCAAGCGTTTCAATCGAAAAAGAAGATGGGTTAATGGATGCGGTTTGAAAAGAACCGAGAAGTTGATCAGCAGATTCCTGCACTTTCCGAAGGCTTGCCTGCATAGACAGCCCTTCACACTTGAGGTGGAGTAAAATCTCCATGCCATCACATCGAACCGATTGTGCTGCGTCCGTCCTCAAAATAACGTCTGTCATAGTATTCTCCTGCATCTATATCCTGTTCTTATTCAATGGTATCATCTTAATACTTCAAAAAAGCACTTTCAATTCCTTATTTAAAGGCGATTAGCCTCTTAAAAGACTTCTCTTTTTAACTTGAAACCTAAAATTTTTGATGGTTTTTGAATTCTTCTTTCCTCTTTCTTTCTTAATTCTTTCACATTTTTTATAAAAAATTCTTTTACTTAAAGTCCAAAAAAAAGATTCCCTTTTTTGTCTCTCTTTTTAATTTTTTATAAATGGACTTAAAGTTTTTCTCACTTCTCTCAATTTCTCCTTGAAACTATGTGACAATTTCACAAAATATCTTGTCTTTTTTCTGAAAATTTATTATTTGTGATTTGTTTTTAATTATTTCCCTTTGATTTTCATAAACTTTATTCTATTATCTCTTATTTTCCCCTTTAGTGACTTTATAGGCTCTTTAATCCCTTGAAAAACCTCTTTTTTAGCCACACATAAATTGGCCACATAAAAAGGAGCCGAAAAAGTGGCTCCTAAAATTTTATTTTGAATAGGCCTGGCTACGTTTGGCTACGAGATCTTTAAAGACTTTGCCTCGTACTTCATAATTGGGAAATTGATCAAAGGAGGAAGTGGCGGGACATAACAAGATCACTTCCCCTTCTTTGGCTTCTTTTAAGGCCGCATCCAAGGCTTGTTCCATCGTGTCACACGTTTGAACGTTCGTAAAAACCTCTAAAAAGACATCTTGAATTTCTCCAAAAGCATAACATTTCGCAATATGGTCGTCATACTCTTTGAGTACAGTATAATCAATTCCTTTATTTTTGCCTCCAGCCAATAAATGAACACCATTTGGAAAGCTTGAAAGAGCGGCTTGAGCAGAGTGTGTATTGGTGGCTTTGGAGTCATTGTAAATGCGCACCCCATTGATTGTATCGACGTATTCAATGCGGTGTTCTACCCCTGTAAAGGTTTGAATCACCTGTTCAATGGTGGGCTGATCTACCCCTAAATGCCAAGCCATTGCGGCAGCCATCATCGCATTGGCCAGATTGAACCATCCGACTAACTTTAAATCGGCTACATTAAATAAGCGCATCTCATCCAAATATACCTGACCAGCTTCTACGCGTAAGTTGGCTTTGGAATCCGTTAAAGAAAAATCAATGACTTGACAAGGAATGTCCTTGGCATAATGCATAATTTCTGGATCATCTAAGTTGCGAATGAAGAAATCATCCATGGTTTCGTTTTGGTAAATTTTAAATTTTGAAGCGTAATAGTCTTCAAGGGAGTCCATGTAGTCCAAATGATCAGGAGCTAAGTTAGAAACCACACTGATGTGAGGATGAAATTGATCAATGCCAAGAAGTTGAAAGTTACTCAATTCTAAGGCCACTGGGGTTGGATCTGCATCGCTTTCTAAAACCACTTCAGAAAGTGGAATGCCAATGTTTCCGGCGACTTTGGCCTTTTCAAACTTAGCTTTCAACATTTCATAAAGTAAGGTGGTAATGGTGGTTTTTCCATCCGTCCCCGTGATCGCCCCATATATAAAGTTCGGTGCTAAACGATAAGCTGTTTCAATTTCCGTATAAATAGGAAGGCCTTTTTCCACAAAAAAAGCAACGAAAGGTGCATGATAGGGAATTCCGGGGTTTTTTACAATAAACTCATAGTCTTGATTTTTTAAAAATTCGGGATGCCCATTGTCATACACTTCAATTCCTAATGCTTCTAACTCTTCTTTAGCGGCAACGGCTTTTTGATCCGTTAAAATCACCGTATAGCCATGTTGGGCTAGAAGCTTAGCTGCAGCGATTCCAGAACGCGCTGCTCCAATTACAAGAACTTTACCCATTCATAGTCCTTCTTTCTATGTCTTATAAAGACATCCACGCTAAGGCTAAAGAAATAAGAGCAAAGAGCGCTCCCCAGCTCCAAAATACAAAGCATACTTTCTTTTCGCTCCAGCCTTTCTTTTCAAAATGATGATGAATAGGGGCCATACGAAATACACGCTTATGGGTCGCTTTATAAACAGAAACCTGAATGATGACCGAGAGCGCTTCCACTACAAAGACAAGCCCTAAAACAATCAACAATAAATCAAAACGAGTAAACATACCTAAAGCCGCAAACACACCGCCTAGGGCTAGCGATCCCGTATCACCCATGAACACTTTGGCGGGATGATAGTTAAAGCGCAAATAACCAATTAACGCACAAATGATCATGAAAACAATCACCGCGCCATCCAGTTGGTTTTCCCAAATGGAAATCATAATAAAGGGAGCAAAGGCGATAGCACAAAGTCCAGCACATAGACCATCCACTCCATCTGAGAAATTCACTGCATTGGTTGAACCGGCATAGACCAAAATGCCAAGAATAAAAAAGAGAAATCCAGGGACTACCCAAAATGTGGGTCCTGGCAAATAAATCGTCGTTCCTTGTCCTTTCATATAGACAAAAGTTAAAATAGCCCCAAGTAAAATTTGTAATCCCAATTTAACTTTGGGAGGGAGGCCATCGTTGGTGTGGCGAATGATGATTAAGTAATCGTCGGCTAAGCCAATGAGGCCAAATCCCACATAGGCGCACCACAAAAACGTCGCCATAAATGACCATTTAAAGGGAGAAAAAAAGCTAAAAAGGACATAAACGATTAAGGGAATAAAGACAAAGGCAATGCCTCCCATGGTAGGGGTTCCCGATTTTTTCTTATGGCTTTCTAAGCCCTCTTCGCGCTCTGTTTGGCCAAATTTGAGTCGATGCAAGGCTTCAATCAAGGAAGGCATTAACACAAGCGTTAAGACTAAAACTGTAACCCCCATACCAAGTCCCCACCAAAGAAGGGACGGATCAAGGGTTTGAATACTGTTCATAAAACCACCTTTCTTCTAAAATCTTCAAAATTATAGCATGCCCAAAACTTGTCTTTTCTATAGTCTGGCTAGACCAAGTCAAATTCCTTGTAATCCACTAGTGTTCTTTCCCTTTCTTCTGTTTGAAACGAAAAAAAATTTTGATATTTCAAGAAAGACAGATGGGCTATAGGTATTGGATTTTTTGATTTCAACAAAGAAAAGGGTTTGTACTAAATTTTCTAATTCAGTACAAACCCTTGTTTTAGTTATTCTAAATCCACACGTTGTTTAGCGATTAGCTCCGCAAAAAAACCGTTTTTAGCAATTAATTCATCATAAGTGCCATCTTCAATAATTTTTCCTTGATCCAAGACTAAAATGCGATCGCATTCCTTAATCGTTGACAAACGATGGGCAATGACAATGCGAGTACATTTTAATTGATCCAAAGAATCAGAAACGATTTTTTGAGTAATGTTGTCCAAAGCGGAAGTGGCTTCATCAAACATCAAAATTTTTGGTTTAGGAGCAATCGCTCGAGCAATCATGATGCGTTGTCGTTGGCCGCCTGAAATTCCTCCAGAGCCTTCCGAAATGAGAGTATGCATCCCCATAGGCATGGAGCGAATATCTTCCGCCATACCTGCTGCTTCAGCTGCGTCCCAAGCTTCCTTTAAAGTCAGCTGAGGAGCCGAAATGGTAATATTGGAAAAAATATCCCCTTGAAAAAGACTACCATTTTGCATCACAGTTCCCACATGTTGACGAAGGGACTTTAAATCGATACTTTGTACATCTTGGCCATCGTAATAAATGGCTCCCTTTTGAGGCTTTTCAAACCCTAGCATTAAACGCATCAAGGTGGATTTTCCACAACCTGTTTTCCCCACAATACCTACATATTGTCCTGGACGAATTTTAAGAGTCAAATTGTCCAAAATCAGAGGCAAAGAATCTTTATAGCGAAAGGAAACGTTGTTGAGTTCGATTCCTCCTGATAAGTGAGTGATGACTTTTTTATCTTCTTCAATTTCAGGCGTAGCATCCATAATCGGTTGAAGCAACTCTAAAATAGACCACATCATTGCTGCTTTTTCTCCAGTGGATACTAGTGTAGAGAAAGCTGAGGAAACTAAGCCAAATGCACTTGCAAAGGCGTAGTAATCACCCATGCTTGTTTGAGAAACGATCGCAAAGTAGTAAATAACACCGGCATTGAGAAGAGTCAAAAACGTTCCATAAGGAATAACTGGACTGTATTGGACTGAGACGACTTTTGCCCATTGGTCCGCCCACTTAGCAAAAGCTCGCTTTTCAGCTCCTGCTAACTTAATTTTTTGAATTCCTTTTAAAAGAGATTGAGACATGGCAAAATCAGCCGTTTGTTCTTTCAAGACTTGGCGAAATAAGCGAACTTTTGCTACAGCGGCCATCACAGATAAAACTACCGATAACACAATTAATGTTAAAGCAGGAAGCACTAAAGTTGGAGTGTAATAAAACATTTGAAATATATATACGATGGAGAGAATCGTCGTTAAACCAGTAGAAAAGATGATGGTAGTCAAATACGAACAAAAATCTGCCATATAGGTCAAACGTTTGGCGATGCTTCCCGAGCCATATTCTTTAAAAACATTCGCGGGTAAAGCTAAAATTCGCATCATCATCGCTGCTTCCGTAGAAATACTAATCTTTTTAGAAATACGTTGTATAAGCGTATTTTTTAAGGCCGTAAAAATAACTTTAGCAATTTCCGCACACACTAAGAAGGTAAAGACGGCAAACAGCGCAGTCATGTTTTGGCTAAGAACAAGTTTTGAATAAATAAAGCTACTTAAAGCAGGTAGCACCATTCCTACTAAAGCTACAATCACACCAGCCCCAAATACTTGGATTAAATCGGAAACAGAAAGACATTTCCAAATATAGATCAACAAATCTTTGGTTGTAATAGGCCCTTGGGGCAAAGGACGATAAAAACAATACGCTTCATCGCTGATTAAATTGGCATTTTTAGCCGTTAGAGGAACCGATTTTTGTTGTTCAGGATCATACATCGTATACCCAATTATTTTACCGGGAAGTAAGGCGAGAGGTTTTCCCGTTTCAGTATTGGTGGCTAAAAGGGGACCAAAGGTAGAATATTGCCAGTTTTTTCCAAGATGGACAATCCGACGCATGACTCCCGAAGGGCGCATTAAGTACTCAAGTTCTTCATCAATGGTCGTGATGTCATCAGGCAATTCTTGGGAGCGAATTCCAAAATATTTCAAGATTTCATCGATCGCATCTTTGGCTTTTGAGCGATCATCGTTAAGGTTTTGAGTTAACTTTTCGCAAGTAATGGCTTTAGCCATTTTTTCAAAGCTTTCAGCAAAAAGTTCGTTATCGCATTTAATTCGTTCTTGTATTTGGTCGTCAAACCAGCCCATGCAAATTCCTCCTGTCTTTTTAGTGAAGGGACTCTTCGTTATTGGTTTGAAACCAGTTGGGTGTAAAAGCCGTTTTTAGCGTACAATTCTTCATGTTTGCCTCGTTCTACGACTTTTCCATGATCAAAGACAATGATTTCATCACAATCGCGAATCGTGGAAAGACGATGAGCCACAATAACACAAGTAATACCACGAGCCACAATGGAATTTACGACTGCTTCTTCCGTTTTAGCGTCCAAAGCCGAAGTGGCTTCATCCATTACAATGATGGTAGGATCTTGGGCTAAAACACGGGCAATTTCAAGACGTTGGCATTGTCCGCCTGAAAAGTCACGACCCCCTTCTAACATTTTATGGTTGTAGCCTTTTTCTCGTTGCATGATGTCCTCGTGAATGTTGGCATCCCGAGCGGCTAAAATCATTTCAAAGTCTTCAATGGATTTGTCCCATAACTTGATGTTATCGGCAATAGTATCTTCAAATAAAATGATGTCTTGATCCACAACAGAAACGGATCCAGTAAAAACATTACGGTTGATGTCCTTTAAAGGTTTTCCATCAAATAAAATTTCTCCTGACCAAGGTTGATACAAACCAGAAATAAGTTTAGAGAGTGTGGATTTTCCACATCCCGAAGGACCCACTAAAGCGACGCGTTGGCCAGGTTCAAGAGTCATACTAAAGTTTTCAATAAGAGGTTTATCCAAGGGGAAATAACCAAAGGTCACATTTTTAACTTCGATTTTTCCTCCTAGTTTATTCAATTCTTCCTCTTCATCCACGTGGTCGGGATTTTGACACAAAATATCAATAGGATATCGCATAACATCTTCTACGCGTTCCATATTGATTCGCAATTCTTGAAACGATTGTAAGGCCTCAATAATTTCATTGGCTGGTGAAAAAAGAGAAGACAAAAATCCAGTAAAGGCGGTGATCATACCGACCGTCCAATCGCCTTTCATACAAAGAAATACGCTCCCCATTAAGACGACGATGGTGGTAAAGGTAGAAAGAATTTCTGGAATAATGCCAATGCTCATATTGACTTTTACCTTTTGGGCTTCACTGCGGCTTACACTGGCTTGAATTCCAGCCCATTTGTCAAAAAAGCCATTTTCCGCTCCAGCAGCCTTAATGGTTTCAATCATTCCTAGTCCCGAAGAGGAAGTCGAAGTCAAACGAACTTTATCTCTAGCCAAAAGACGCATTACATCGATTCGCTTATTGGACACATAAAGCGATACCCCTAAATTGATAAGAATGGATAAAACCCCAACGAGGGTCAAAATCCAACTGTAGCGAATCATAATAAATAAATAAAACAACAACATAGCCAATTGAATGGCAAGAGGTGCGAGCGAATTGACAAGAGTTTCGGCAATTTCAGTATTTTGATTTTTACGACGAACCAAATCAACCGCTAAACGCTGAGAAAAAAAGTCCATTGGCAATCGAAAAACGTGCCACATGTAATTTACATTGGAAAGGGTCGCAATCTTTCCACTGGCATGGGCCGCATAAACGGTATTGATCCACACCATACATATTTCAATAACCGCTAAAAGAGTCAATAAGATTAAAAAGGGAATAAACCAATTGGGATTTTTTCCTGTCAATAAGCGATCGGCAAAGACTTGGGAAAATCCCGGTTTTATGATGCCAATCAGGGAAGTAATGATCGTAGTGATAATGACTAAAGTTAACGCTTCTCCCGTACCTTGTAATCTTTTTCCGGCGAATTTTATCATGCTTTTGCGTTTGCCTGAAGGTTGAAAGTCAGGCGAAGGTTCAAAGAAAAGGCAAATGCCGGTAAAGGAAGCATCAAATTCTTCCATGGGAACCTCAATGTATCCTCGAGCGGGATCGTTTAAAATGGCATTTCCATTTTTAAAGCCACATAACACCACAAAGTGATTGAAATTCCAGTGAATAATACAAGGGAAGCGTCCCTTTTCTTTTAATGTTTCTGGCTCATAACGATAGCCTTTGGCTTCTAAACCATAGTGCCGTGCGGCTTTTAAGAGATTGACTGCTTTGGATCCGTCGCGAGAAACTCCGCAATCCAAACGCACTTGTTCCAGAGGAACCCATTTTTGATAATAGGCTAATATCATTGCCAAAGCAGCTGCTCCACATTCAAGAGCTTCAAGCTGAATGATCACAGGAACTTTTGCGACCCCTTTTGTTAGGGGCTTTTTGATTGTTTTAGAACGTTTTGTTTGTGTTTTATCTGCCATAGAAACCCATCCTTTTAGTGTGAGATAAAGCTTGCGGCATGCACTTGTTCCGTGATGATCTCAGCTTGATAGGTGCCGTCTTTTAAATCGGGTACATTGGCCACCCCTAAATAAACAAAGTCGCCTGGAGCAAAATTTCCCAGATATAACAAGTAAGGATCAGCATCTTCTGGCACTTGTGTAGGTAAAGAATCCATTTGAATTAGTGTTCCTTTTCGCTCTTGGCCATCGGTTTCTTCTACAATGACTTCCATACCCAGACGAATTTCATTTTTGTAGGTTGTGGGAATATAACACTCCACTTTTTCGTTTTGGCTGACCACTTCAATAGGACGACGTGTTTCAATGGTGCCAAAGGTACTCCAAATGAAAAACCCAAAAAGAAAAATAATAAAGGCACCTAAGAGCAGCCAAACACTAGGAGAAGCGACCCGAATGTATTCATTGAGTTGTTCAGGCGCATTCACCTTATCTAAACTGGTTTTTCGAAATAAATTTTTACTCATAGTTTGATCTTTCTTTTGATCCTGCTTTTACCAACTTTTTGTCAATGTCAGACAATTCAATCCATCTTCATAGTCATATTCAAGGGTATTCATCAATTTTCGAATCAAGAAAATCCCCAAACCGCCAATTTGACGTTCTTCTGCGGATAAGGAGACGTCTGGATTTTCTTTTTGAGTCGGATCATAGGCCACGCCATTATCTAAAAATCGTAACTGGATGAACTGGGGTTGAACATCACACTGGACCATCACATTTGTGGCTTGACTGTATTGAGCGATGTTGGAAAAGACTTCATCAAGGACCACATCGATTTGGGTAATGACTTTTAAAGGAGCCTCTACCGTTTCTAAAGCTTGTTCTACAAATTCTGTAATATCGATTAAGCGTTCGATTTCAGGGACAACGTTTAGAGTTTGCATCATGAATCTTCCTTGGTGATTAGTTGGTTTCCTTTTCACTCGTATCCATAACTTCTGGCTGATCGACCACCTCGGTCTCATTTAAGCGTGTCATGCAAAGCATGGTGAGGTCATCAAATTGAGGAGCATCTTGGACAAAGGCATCAATGCTCTTTTTGACCGTTTCCAAAAGGACTTGGGGCGACGCGCTGGGATTTTCGTTTAGAGCTTGTAACATACGCTCTGTGCCAAACAATTCCTCTTTGGCATTGGTGGCTTCCGCTACACCATCGGTGTAGACAAAAAGAGTATCTCCAGGTTCAATAGTGAGTTCATATTCGCGATAGCGAACATTTTCCATACCAGCTAGTACAAAACCATGGCGATCTTTAACCAATTCAAAGTTTCCCCCTGCGCGGCGTAAAGCGGGATATTCATGGCCAGCATTGGCTGCTTTGAGTTTTCCTGTGGAAATTTCATAAAGCCCAAACCAGACGGTGACAAACATTTCTGCTTCGTTGTTTTCGCACAGCTGATTGTTAACCTTTTCCAATACTTTTTTAGGCGACAAACCGGTTTGGGCCGAATTTTTAAGCAACGTTTTGGCAATAACCATAAAGAGGGCCGCCGGAACGCCTTTTCCAGATACATCGGCAATTACAAGGGCCAAATGATCATCGTCGACGAGGAAAAAGTCGTAAAAATCGCCACCCACGGATTTAGCTGGGGTCATTGTGGCGTAAATATCAAATTCATTGTGTCCAGGAAAGGCTGGAAAAATACAGGGAAGCATATCGGATTGAATCTTTGCGGCCACGTTTAATTCGGCACCAATGCGTTCCTTTTCAGCCGTTACTTTGGCGATATTGTCCATGTATTCTTGCAATTCCACAGTCATCCCAGAAAAAGAATTCGCCAATTCTTCAAATTCATCCCCTGTGTGAATGTCAATGGCAAAGTTTTGAAGCGAATCAGCATTTTTGGGAACGAGCTGGGTGACGGAGTCATGCAACACATTAATGGGGCGGATGAGGACGCGGCGTAAGTAGAAATAATAAACAATAACGGAAGCGACCAATACCACACAAGTAATCAAAAAGGTCGTCCACATCAAATAGTGAATTTGGGAATTGATCATCTCAATGGACATATCCACACAAGCTAAAGCCACCGGATTGCCTTTGCTGTCGGTGATGGCTACATAAGCGGAAGCTAAATTCCCATATCCATCTTCATCATCATTGCGAACCAAAACCGTTTGAGGAATGCCAAGTTCAAAAGCTTCACGCATGATTTCATAATCATCCCCATAGTAGGGTTCCCGTTCTCCCAAATCAAAAATATCGGGTTGACTTGTATCTCCTCCATCCCATATATAAACCACATCTTCTTCCTCTGGGACGATGACATAAAAGTAAGTCAAATCCATTTCTTCTTGAGTGAGATTTACAAACGTATCGATGCGATCGTAATAACTATCTTTTTCGCCAGAATAATAGTAATTGCGGACTTTATCTCCATCAATTAAGCGAGCGGCCATACTCGCTTGGCTGTAGGCTAGCTTGGCGTACTGCTCTTCCATATGATCACGGTATAACATAGAAAGAATGGGTAACAAGATGAGCAACAATAACACCATCATCATCACTAAGCCAAAAATGAGTTTTGGTTGTAAGCGAAATCTTTGCTCGGTTTCTTGAAGTTTTTGATTGGCCTTGTTTTTTAAAGTCGCTTTGGTCTCATTTTGAGCCGATTCCTTTACGTGTTCTTCTTCATGCACATTTCAATCTCCTTTTTTCTTTTTTTCATTGCTTTCTTCTTTTTCTAGGCTTTTTAGCCCCTTTCAACTTTGTAAATAAGATGAAAAACCAGAAAAAGACCAGAAAAAGAAAGGAAGTCGATCTAAAATCCCTTTCCATTATTTAAGGATCGA
>CAYMGC010000018.1:0-22090 GCA_964389885.1 uncultured Erysipelotrichaceae bacterium
GGATCTTTATCTTTTAAAATAAAAATAAAAAAGGTTAAAATACAGTCTTTTATAATAATTCAAAATATTTTAGGATACTCAGAAGAGGAATAAAAGGGATACATAACATACTAAAGGAGGATGGCTATTCCTCTCCTACTTTTAGCCATATAGGCCGATTAAGAGGTTTATCCTGGCCGGTTTTATGAAATATCAAGATCAAAAATTCTTATCTCCCCCTCAATTAAATCCTATAAAAAAAGCATTTGTGACCGCTTTTCCCTATACTCTTCCTATCTTGGCAGGATTTTGGTTTTTAGGTTTAACCTACGGTATTTATATGAATACAGCAGGATTTAGCTTTTGGTATCCAATGATCATGAGCTTAACTATTTTTGCTGGATCAATGGAATTCGTTACCGTTAATTTATTGCTTGGAGCCTTTAATCCTGTACAGGCGCTTATGATGACCTTAATGATTAATGCTCGTCACTTATTTTATGGCTTATCGATGCTCGACAAATATAAAGACACTGGCTGGAAAAAGCTATATTTGATTTTTGGAATGTGTGATGAAAGTTTTTCTATCAACTATAGCACCGATATTCCAAAAGATGTCGATGAAGGATGGTTTATGTTTTTTGTGACACTTTTCAACCACTTTTATTGGTTTTTAGGAGCCACTCTAGGTGGAATTTTTGGATCATTAATTCACTTCAACACAGAAGGTTTAGAATTTGTGATGACAGCTATGTTTATGGTTATTTTCTTAGATCAATGGATGAAAGAAAAGAATCATACGAGTACTCTTTTAGGTCTTATTTTTTCTATCGGGTGTTTAATCTTTTTTGGTGCCGATCATTTTATTATTCCTGCTATGTTGGCTATTTTAGTGGTCTTGACACTTTTAAGAAATCAATTGGAGAATACAGAAGACAATTCCAAAGAACTTAATTTGTGTAATTTAGAAAAAGAGGAATAATGATAAGATGACGATTCAAGAACAATTTATTACTATTGGAATGGTCATTTTAGGCACCATGTTGACGCGATTTTTGCCCTTTATATTATTTCCAGCTGGAAAATCCACTCCTAAATACATTCAATACTTAGGCATAGCTTTGCCTTCCGCTATTTTTAGTTTGTTAGTTGTATATTGTTTAAAAGATGTTGATATTCAAAGTGGATCTTATGGTCTTCCAGAACTACTTTCTCTTTTGATTGTAATAGTGGTTCATCTTTGGAAACGACAAATGTTGTTATCAATTGCGATAGGAACCATTTGTTATATGATGTTTGTGCAATTTTGTTTTTAATAAAGTGAATTAAACAAAAACGGCCGCAAAAAGCGTGCCGTTTTTTGTCTAGGGTTTTACAAATTTAAAAAAGATCTCGCCTCCAAGAGGCTTTATTAAAATTCAATCTTTATCTTTAAAAAAGATATTTATTTCTTTATAAAATGTACTTCTTCCCTTGAAATAGAAAGAGATCATAACCCGTTATTAAGAAAGGGAAGAATTGGAAAGTTTTTACAACTTTCTTTTTCAGTTGGCTTAAGTACGGGTATCTTTTACGGTATGGATAAAACTCAATATACTCCCATGATGCAACACTATCTTGAACTCAAACAAAAGCATCCCGATACTATTTTGATGTATCGTCTTGGAGATTTTTATGAAATGTTTTTTGATGATGCAAAAACGGCATCGCGTGAGCTCGATTTAGTTCTTACTGGACGAGCAGCTGGAGCCGAAAAAGCCCCCATGTGTGGAATTCCCCATCGAGCGGCTCAAAGTTATATTTCCAAATTGGTTCATAAAGGCTACAAAGTGGCTATTTGTGAACAACTTGAAGAGGCGAAAGACGCAAAAGGCACGTTGGTAGAACGTGATATTGTAAAAATCGTCACCCCAGGAACTCTTTTAGAGGAAGAAAACAATAAACACGATTTAAATTATTTGGCTGTACTAGCGACCAACTCCTTTAAAGCTGTATTGCTGTTATGTGAATTATCCACAGGTGGCTTGCGTTATTTTTATGGAGATAAATCTTTGAGTTCCATGCAGGCTTTAATCAATGAGTATCAAATTAAAGAACTCATTGCGCCGCGTAGTCTCGATCGAGTGTGGCAAAAAGCTCTAAGTCAAATGGAAACTTTGTCCTTTTCGATTCAGCCAGAAGCCACCTTGGATCCAGAAGATGAAAGTCTCTTGCCTTTTCAAGATGCTTTATTGCATCAAAGTTTAGGGGTTTTGATGGGCTATTTACAAAATACCACCATGCAACATCCCGATCACTTAGGGGTTTTAACCCCTCTTTTTTCCACTTCCTCTATGATGCTTGATCCCCAAACACGGATTCATCTTGAATTGGTGCATTCTAATTCAGCGAGTCATAAAGCCAAATCTCTATGGGAATTTATGGATTTGACCCATTCTGCTCTTGGAAGTCGCTTACTTCGAGAATGGATTGAAGCCCCTCTTTTAGAAAAAGAAAAAATTATTCAACGCCAAGAGGCCATTCAAGTATTGTTGGATCAATTCTTAATTCGGGCGCAATTAAATGAACATCTTAGCTATATTTATGATTTGGAACGATTAGCCGCTCGCATTAGTTATCGCTCGGCCTCTCCCCGTGATATTTTGCAACTTACTGCTTCTTTAGAACATGCCAAGCCCATTTTGGAATTGGCGCAAGCTTTAGAAAGTTATCCAGAATTGGAATATGTTCCAAATTGCCAAGACTTATATACTCATTTGGCAAATGCCATTGTCCCTGAACCACCTTTAACCCTTAAAGATGGCAATTATATTGCTCCAGGATTTAATAATGAACTCGATACACTTCGTAAATTAGCCGATGAAAGTGAAGAGGCGTTAAAAGAATTGGAAGAAAGAGAGCGACTTCGTACGGGAATTCGTAACTTAAAAATTGGATCCAATCGGGTATTTGGTTATTATGTTGAAATTCGAAATAGCCAATTGTCCCTAATTAAACCAGAATTAGGATATCAGGCGAAACAAACTCTAGCGAACACCACTCGTTTTGTATTTGATGATTTGAAATCTCTTGAAGAACGGATTTTAAGTGCAAAGGAAGAAAAAATTATTTTAGAAGAAAAAATCTTTCAAAGTTTACTGGATCGCATTAAAGCAAAACTTCCCGACTTATACCAGCTGTCCAAAGCTCTTGCTCAAATCGATGCACTTTGTGCTTTAGCGGAACTAGCCAATGAAAAAGGCTACGTTCGTCCAACCTTTAGTGAAGAAATTTTGGACATTGAAGAAGGGCGTCATCCCATTTTAGAATCCCAAATGTCTGAATTTGTTTCCAACAATTGGAAGATGGATCAAGAGACAACCATTTGTTTAATTACGGGACCCAATATGGGAGGAAAATCGACTTGGCTTCGTCAAAACGCTTTAATTGTAATCATGGCTCAAATGGGAAGCTTTGTACCAGCTCGTAAAGCTACCTTACCAATTTTTGATCGAATTTTTACTCGTATTGGAGCGAGTGATGATTTGTTACAGGGAAAATCAACGTTCATGATGGAAATGATGGAAGCCAACAATGCTTTACGCCATGCAACAAAACAGTCACTTATTTTATTCGATGAAATTGGTCGTGGGACCGCTACATATGATGGTATGGCTTTGGCTCAATCAATGCTCGAATACATTGCTCAAGTATTAGGCTCTAAAGCACTCTTTTCTACCCATTATCATGAACTTACCACCATGGAGCAGGATTTTCCCTCTATTCATAATGTCCATGTAGAAGTTCGAGAGCGCAAAAAAGATATCGAGTTTTGTTATCGCTTAGTGGATGGGAAGGCCGATAAATCCTATGGAATTCATGTAGCCAAGCTAGCTGGGTTGCCGCCTATGGTGATTACCCGCGCTTCAGATTTATTAAATCAGTATGAAACCAGTCAGCCAGATCAAAATTTTCAATCCAGCTTGTTTGTCATGGACCCTAAAGAAGTAGGACGCATGCAACTCGTAGAGCATTTGCGTGATTTGGATGTAGATAATTTATCCGCCCGTGAAGCGCTTGCGGTTCTTTATGATTTAAAAGAACAATCTGAATCTTTATAAGAGGTGAGGACTCTTGAAGAAATTTAGAAGGAGGTTATATGGGAATTATTCAAGTTTTGGATCCACATTTAACCAATATGATTGCGGCAGGAGAAGTGGTAGATCGTCCGGCCAATATTGTAAAGGAGTGTGTGGAAAATTCGCTCGATGCAGGGGCTACAACGATTTCCATTGAGGCCTTTGAAGGTGGAATTGATGGGATCATTGTGACGGATGATGGATGTGGAATGGGGTATGAAGATGCTCGAATGGCTTTCAAACGCCATGCTACCTCTAAAATTCATAGTGAAGAGGAACTCTTTGCGATTTCAACTATGGGCTTTCGCGGAGAGGCTTTGCCTTCTATTGCTTCAGTAGCTAAAGTGAGTCTTAAAACGAGTACCGGAAATGATGGATGTCGAATTGTTCATGAATATGGCGAATTGATGACGTATGAAAAAGCTTCTGGTCCGCGTGGATGTCGAATCGAAGTTCGTGGTCTTTTTCAACGCACTCCTGCTCGCTTTAAATATTTAAAAAAGCCCGCTTATGAATTTTCTATTATTGCCGATACAGTAAATAAAATGGCGCTCGCCCATCCAGAAGTTCGATTTTCGTTAAAGCATAATGGACGTTTAACCTTTCAAACCAGTGGTAAAAACGATCGAAGAGAAATCTTATATCAAATGTTTGGGACTAAACCAGCAAGTGATGCCGTGGAATTTTCGAGTCATACAGCCGATTTTGCAATTAGTGGATACGCGATGCAGCCAAGCATTACTCGAGCTTCTAAATCGTATATTTATATCTCTCTCAATGGACGAACCATCCGCTCTTATCCTATTCTCAAAGCCATTTGTGAAGGATACCGAGAATTTATGCCCAAAGATCGTTATCCGATTTGTTATTTAAATATCGAAGCGGACTATCAACTTATTGATGTCAATGTGCATCCCAATAAATATGAAGTTCGTATTTCAAAAGAAGAAACTCTCAGTCAATTAATCATTGATACGTTGCGCAATTTATTTGTAAGCGAAATGGAGATTCCCGAAATTGGCATCAAAGAAAAGAGCAGTGTTCCCACACAATTACAAGCTGATTTAACTTATCCGCTTCATGATTTTGAAATGACTTCCGATTTTTCAAATTTCCAAAATCAGCTTCATTCTAAGCTCCAGCCAAAAACGGATAATCAGGAACCTCTTTTTTTACAAGAAGAAGTTTTAGTCAAAGCTCAAGAAAGTATCGCTCCTTTTCAATCGCTTTCTTCCCCAAAGTCCTTAAAGGATTCAATAGTAGCTCCACGTTTAAATCCGCAAGCATTACTTCAAGATTCAAAAAAAGAAACAAATCGTAATTTCCAAGTTCAAGAGAATCGTAATATATCTTCAAGTAACTCTTCCAAGAAAGAAGGTTTGACCAATTTTAAGAGTTCTTCCTCTTTAAAGGATGAAGAATTCGTTTCTTCTACCCCTTCTTATCCAACTGGTCAGACTCCAAAGCCTAAAGTTCAATCAAAAAAAGCGAGTCAATTTTTCTTAAGCTTACGAATTATTGGTCAGTTAAAAGAGTCCTACATTCTTTGTGAAAGCGATGCGGGGCTAGTTATTGTGGATCAGCATGCTGCGGCAGAGCGAGCTAATTTTGAAAAGATTCAACGAGAGTTTGAAAAACCAGTTCAAGTCATGCAGCCTTTGATGATTCCTTTGCGGATTGCGGTTTCTTTAAAAGTATTGGCTTCTTTGGATCAACTTAATGAACAAACCCAAAAATATGGTTTGGTGTTTAAACCAAGTGAAGATGGAGCAGTTTTATTGTATGAAATTCCCGCTTGGATGAGTTTGGTTGAACGAGATGGCTTTTTAAGTGATTTGTTTTCGTGGTATGAAAGCCAAGAAGAAGTAAATATGAAAGAATTGCGTCGGCATTTGATCGCAACATGTGCTTGTCATAGCTCAGTTCGATTTCATCATCATTTAGTTCAAGAAGAGATGCAACAAATTTTAGAAGACTTAGCGCGGTGTGATCAGCCTTATCATTGTCCTCATGGACGGCCAACTTTGATCTCAATGTCGTCTAAAGCCTTAGAAAAGGAGTTTGAACGTGGATAAAGTCATTGCTATTGTTGGCCCAACAGGAACTGGAAAAAGTGATTTAGCCATTTGGTTGGCCAAAAACCTAAATGGAGAAATTATTTCAGCTGATTCGATGCAGGTCTACAAAGGAATGGATATTGGAACAGCGAAAATTCGTCCCGAAGAAATGCAAGGAGTCCCCCATCATTTAATCGATGTCTACGAACCAAGCCAAGATTGGAATGTTAAAGAATTTCAAAGCCAATGCCGGCAAGCCATTGCGGATATTACCAATCGGGGCAAAGTACCCATTTTATGTGGGGGAACGGGTCTTTATATTAAAGCAGCTCTTTATGATTATGTATTTGAAGAGGAAAATTTAGATATTCAAACTCAAGCCAAAGATCTTGAAGCCAAAACCAATGAGGAACTTGTAGCTCTTTTACAAGAAAAAGATCCTCAATCGTTAAAAAAAATTCATCCCAATAATCGTAAACGACTCTTACGCGCAGCGACAATGGCGAGTGTTGGAATGTCAAAAACAAAACGGGAAGAAAATCAGAGCCATCAACCACTTTATGATTTTTTCTTAGTGGGATTAAAAGAGGATCGACAAAAGGAAATTGAAAAGATCGACCAACGAGTAGAACAAATGTTTGCTCAAGGTTTACCTCAAGAAGTTATGGCCCTCTTTTCAAATCCGTTAAGCAGAAAAGGAAATAGTTTTCAAGGAATCGGCTATAAAGAGTTTGAGGGCTGGTTGAATGGGCAGGAAGAATTGGAAACCATCAAAGAACAAATCAAAACGCATACCCGTCAATATGCCCGTCGTCAAATGACTTGGTTTCGTCGTCAAATGCCAGTTCATTGGTATCATCCAACGGAACGACAACGGATCCTAGAAGAATTAGAAAATTGGTATGGAGAAGATAGAAAATAATGGAAGAAGATAATCATCTTGAACGTTCTGCCTTACTGTATGGCGATGACGCCTTAAATGCCTTACATAATGCTTGTGTACTGATTGTAGGATGTGGGGGAGTGGGTTCATTTGCTATTGAAGCGCTTGCTCGCAGTGGAATAGGAAAGCTTGTTTTAATTGATAAAGATACGGTGGAAGCTTCCAATCGCAATCGACAACTTTGCGCTTTAGTTTCAACCGTTGGACAGGCCAAAACCGCTATTTTAAAAGCGCGTATTGCTGATATTAATCCCCAAACTCAAGTGATAACTTATGAGGGATTTTATGATGCGGCTTTAAATGATTGGCTAGAAGCTCAAAAACCGGACTATATTTTGGATTGTATTGACTCCATTGGGTCAAAAAAGGATCTCATCACGTTTGCCTTAGATCATAAAATTCCTTTAATTTCGAGTATGGGAATGGCACGCCGCAAAGATCCCACTCAAATTGAAATCAAAGAGTTGGAAAAAACGGCTAATGATCCTATGGCCAAAATTTTACGTAATTGGAAGCGGAAAAATAAGATTCATAAAAAAATTTTGACTGTATGTTCAAATGAAGTTCCTGGCCCTGTTGAAGTGGGAGCGCCTTTGCCTTCAGCTATCTTTGTTCCAGCTAGCGCAGGATTGATCATGGCAAGTCGATGTGTAGCAGATCTTGCCAAAAAGCCCACTGCCCTGCATACTATGATGGCTATGAATTCTACAAATACAAAATCTACCGACTCTATAACATTAGAAGAGTCGCAGACAAAATATACCCCAAGTGGTTTAAATAGCACGATATTGACAACCGGATTAAATAAAAAGTAGGAAGGGAGAAAATGATGGATAGTCAATTGGTTCGAGAACTATTTTTATTGGTGATTTTGTTACTACTGTCGGGATTTTTCTCTTCAGCCGAAACAGCACTTGTCGCAGTCAATAAAATTCGCTTACGCAATTTAGCCGAGGAAGGCAATAAGCGCGCCAAAACGGCTTTAGCGGTATTAGAAAATCAACCTAAGATGTTATCTGCGATTTTGATTGGTAACAATCTCGTTAATACGTATATGGCGTCTTTGGCGAGTATGATTGCTTACCGCTTTGGAGGATATGCGGTTTCCATTGCTACATTCCTTATTACGTTTTTAATTTTAGTTTTTGGTGAAATTACTCCAAAAACTTGGGCCACGGCTAACCCAGAACGCTTAGCTTTACTCTATGCTCCGATCATCTCATTTTTAATGAAGATTTTGACTCCTGTAATCTGGTTTATTAACCTGTTCTCCTCAATGATTTTACGTCTTTTAGGAGTAGGTACCGATCAAGGAACCGCATCGATTACCGAAAGTGAGTTGCAAACGATTTTAGATGTCTCACATGAAGAAGGAGTTATTGAAACCGAAGAACACAATATGATTCGCAATGTCTTTGACTTTACAGAAGCCAAGGCAAGTCAAATTATGGTTCCTCGAGTTCATGTCACAATGATTGATGTAAATACAACTTTAGAGGAATTACAGGCACTCTATAAGCGTGATCGATATACCCGTTTACCTGTATACGAAGACAATCCTGATAACATTATTGGGATTGTGAACATGAAAGATTTAATTCTTTATGATTCCAATGAACCATTCAATTTACGCCAATTGTTGCGTAAACCTTACTTCACCATTGAAAATAAGGAAATTCATGAAATCCTAAACGAAATGCAAAAAGACCAATACAATATGACCATTGTTTTGGATGAATATGGCGAAGTAGCTGGTATTTTGACCGTGGAGGATATCATCGAAGAAATTGTGGGAGAAGTGCAAGATGAATTTGATGGAGCGGAAAACGAAAATATCCAACAAATTACGTCCAACCAATTTAAAGTAAAGGGATATTTATCCTTGCATGATTTAAACGATGAATTGCATTTAAATTTGGAAAGTGATGACTTTGATTCCATTGGTGGCTTAGTGATCGAAACACTTGGTCGTTTTCCTACCCTTGGTGAATCAGTAGAGCTTGATAATGGAACGGTGAAGGCCAATGTAGTGGCTTTACAAAAAAATCGAATTGAAGAAATTTTATTAACTCTTCCTGTTTTAGAGGAAGAAGAAAATCAAGATTCTTCAGAAAAAAAGCAATCCAACGAAAATTAAACAGCAGCTTTTGCTGTTTTTTTTTGTCCTAAAAGACTTATATTTTGTCTCTTTCAATTTTTAGCTTTTCTTTTTTTGGTTTCTATCTTAAATCTTAAATTCTTCTCTAAATTATGCCTTGATTTACATTTATAGATTATGAATATGAAGTATTCTTTTATCGATTGGGGGCATAAAAAGGAAGAACTATCCTAAGGGCGAGGCGTAATTATGCCTCGTCTCTTCCCTTTTCCTAATTTTGAATCTCGTTACTAGAGTCATAGTTTATAGATAGAAGCTCATAGCTAACCTATACTTATCGAGACATAAAATAAGGACTTAAGTTAAACGGTAAAAATGAAAAAAGGACTATAGCGAATTTTAAGTTTCGTTATAGTCCTTAATATTTTATTGAGTTGATGCCACACTCGCCTGCTCTTGCGCTTGGGCATTCGCAGCGGCATTATCCACTGAACTTTGTTGACCACTTGCGTTAGAGTCGCTCATGGCTGCTTCTAAATCTTTTTGCGCTTGAGGCTTTTCATATTGAGGAGCATCGGGATGTTCCATAATGTAATCGGAAATAGTGGCCGCAATGGCTTTAGATAAGTAATCCAATTCCGTTTGACTCATCAAATGCGCTGCATTAGCAGGATTCGTCATATAGCCAAGCTCAATAAGAGTAGAGTGAATATCCGCCATTGTCACCAGTTGTAAGGGCGTATAATCAATTACTCCATAATTTTGGGCCCAATCAATTGCTTCCATATTGGCAATCATATCGTTGACCAATTCCTTCATAACCGTATCCGTTTCATTGACAAAGAAAACGACCCCTTCTACCGAAGGATCATCAAAGGCATTGGTATGAAAGGAAAAAAAGTAATCCGCATTTTGGACCGTTTGTTGTTCCAAACGATAGTTCAAATCCGATAATTCATCCACAAACCAAGGGGTTTCATCGCTATCTCGGGTTAAACGAACATCGATATTTGGATTCAGTTCTTTGAGATATTGCGCTACTTTTAAGGTAATATCTAACGTTACATCTTTTTCCAATACCCCATTATTCACATTTCCACCATCAATTCCACCATGTCCTGCATCCAAAAGAACGGTAGCGACCGTTTCATCTTCTTTTGGATAAGTCTTATAGACGATGGATTCGGCTGGATGAGTCGATTCTGAAGATTGAGAATTATCAGAATTTTGTGAACTATCCACGATGGTATTTGGACCATTGAGAGAGGTAGGAGAATAGGCTTTGACAAAAAGAGTTCCATAAATTAAAAACGAAAATGCGGCTAAAAACCCAAAATATAAACTATATCCAATGGTTCTCTGCTGCGATTTTTTTGACACGTTGTTTCCTCCTCTATCCTCATCCCTAACATGGCCTTTATATCAGAAAATATTCTTAAAAATTTTAAAAGGAGTCAGCCACTTTTAAAAGGGAAAATGCTCTTTTCTTTATTCTTGCGAGGAAGCGAGAGATAAAGTCTTTTGTTCAATAATTTCTTGTCGCGAAATATAGCCGGGGGCTTCAGGATTTTCTTGAATGGTTGTTGAAATAGCCGAAGCGATGGCCGAAGCGGCTTGATCTAAGCTTTCCTCGCTTTTAAAACGCGCTAAATCTTGGGCATTGCTTAAAGATCCCAAATCGATTTGCACGGCATGACTTGAGGCCATGGAAATTAATTGTAAGGGATATTGGTCGGTTGTCACAATAGCTCTTGCACTTCCCCAGCCATTTTCTTGTAAGTTATCCTGCATCGTATTAACCCACAAAGAACTAATGGAATCATCGGGATTAAGATAAAAAGCATAGCCTGATTCATCTTGAGTCGATTCACAAGTGTGAATCGATAAAAAGTAGTCAGCATTAATAGCTTCTTGTTGTTTACGCCGCCAAACCAAATCTTCCCATCCAGTTTTGGTATCGTCTTTATTATCACTATCGCGAATCATCAACACTTTCAAATTTGGATTGGCAACTTCTAAGTGTTGTTTAATTTTTTGAGCTAAAGAAAGAGTAATATCTTTTTCCATCGTACCATCCAAAGCGGTTTCCCCTAGGTCAATTCCTCCATGACCAGGATCAATTAAAATGGTTTTAGTATAAACAATTTCGCTAGATTCTTGAATGGAATCACGGCTCTCCATACTTTCAATTTGGATTTCTGAGGTTTCAATAGAATTTTCTTCGCTCGACGAGGCCACAGAAGAAAGAGAATTTTCAAGAGTTGGATATAAAGAGGTGTCTTGGCTTGAAGCTTGGGAATTCGTAGCAAAAAATGATAAAGTAGGCCAATCACTTTGTTGAAGGGAGGAAAGGGGTTCTCCATTCATGGCATAGGCTACTGTATCTTCACGCGTGGAGTGAAGATTTTGAAAATAATGCGTAAAAATACCCTGGTAAAAGCCATAACTGAGTCCAATAAGTAAACTTGCGTATAAAGTCACCCGTATGGACAAACGAAGACGTCTAGGGGGTTTTTCTAACATTCGATCCCTCCAATCCAATTTGAATAGTAGTTATTTTAAACAAAACTTAATCGTTGTTCAATATAATGAAACAACTGATAAGAATTATTCGTTTTCTGTAAACAGAGCGGTTCCAATACGAACTTGATTGCTTCCATGATCAATGGCTAAAGCATAGTCATGACTCATTCCCATTGAGAGAATTTCAAATTCAGGATATTGTTTTTGAGCCATATCAAAGAGAGCTTTGACTTGATCAAATTCACTTGCGATGAGCGCTTGATCATCCGTATTACTTGCAATGGTCATTAATCCTTTAACACGGACATGGGGCAATGCTTCCATCTCTTTTAATACATTCATTAAAAGAGCGGGATCCAATCCCGTTTTGTTTTCATCTTGTTTGGAGATTTTGATTTCCACTAAAACGTCTTGGATGAGATCCTTTTTGGCCGCTTGTTTTTCAATTTCTTGAGCGAGTTTTAAAGAATCTACTGATTCGATCAACGATACTTTTCCAACAATGTATTTCACTTTATTGGTTTGTAAGTGGCCAATAATATGCCAATCATACTTTGGATCATATTTTTCCAGAAATTCTTGAACTCGGTTTTCTCCAAAGGTTTGGACTCCAAGTTCATGTAAAGCATCCACCTCTTCTTTGGTATGTTTTTTAGTAACGGCTACTAATTTAGCTCGTGAATCAGCTAAACGTTGAGCGATTAATTCTTTGTTCATCCTTAATTTAGCTCCTTTGATTTTAAAATAAGGGGGTCGTCTCCTTTCTATAAATTTGTGGAAAACTTTATAGGCAAGAAACTTATAGAAAAGCATTCTCAGAGTACTTATTTTAAGAAGCGCTTCCAAGTTAAATGCAAAATTTCCTTTTAAGGGAAACTTAAGACTTCTTGAAAGAAGTTTTTATACTTCTACATAGGCATGGCTAAGAGTTGGGGAAGCCTCTTTCCACAAAGAAGCCGAAATATCGGAATCTAGAATCCAGCCAAGGGCCTGATCGGCATCAAAAATGACTGGCATACGATGATGAAATGCATCTACAGACGAATTGGCCTCTTTGGTTAAAATCACAAAACAATCATCAATTGCAATGGCGGCCAGATACATCGTTTTATGCGGTTCAAAGAAGGATATTTTTTGTTTTTGAAGCGTCCACTCATAAAAAAGGGAGCAGACAACAACGATTCGATTGTGTTTAAAGGCATTACGAAACATCCATTTGCTCGCTACGGTTTCTGCTCGTGCATTCAAAATAAGACTTTGGGTTTGTAAAGGTTTAGCGCCGGAAACCATTTGTTGAGAAGAATACCGATAGCCAAATTTCATCAAATCTCCTATGAGTTTTTTAGAATTGGTTTGAACGGGAATTGGGGTCTCTTCTCGCGCTTTAAGAACCAATGAGAAATTAGTTGGGAAAATTTCGCCAAAGCGTATCCTTTCTTGAATTGAAGTAGGAATGTCAGCAATTTGTAAAGCATTTTGTAAACTTTCCCGATCTATTTCAAAACGACCACACATATTCAATCTCCTTATATTACCAAAAAAGCTAATCTAGAAATTCCCTAACAGTGGTTTTTAGTGACTTTAAAGAATCAGATCTTTAGCGCCTACCGACTTTTTCATTGGTCATTTTCAAAAACTATGAGTAAACAAAGTCTGTGACTTTTGTCTTGAGTTATTAATCTTATATTTTTCCTTACTTTTTGGTTTTGGAATTTCCCCGAAATAATTAGCTTTATCAATGCTATTATAGTCAAAAACCTTTCAATCAAGGGGAAAGGCTAAGCGCTACTCGATTTGAAGGAAAGGCTTTTTTAATTTTAAAATAAATAAAAATTCGGGGCTCAAGGGGCCATTTGAAGCCCTAAGGCTAAGTTTTTCGATCTATTAAAGTGATTGTCATTCTCGGCTCTTTTAACTTTATGATTGATTACTAAAAACGAAACGAAAATTAATTTATATTTCGTTTGTTATTTTAAAAATGATTGAAACTGAAAAATTGACTTGTCTTTTAGAAAATAAACATATTTAGGAACACGAGTGGAGACAAAGAAAGGAAGGGACGGGGTTTCCTGCCATGAACATCCATGCTTCTCCAGCCCGTCAAGTATGAAACCTACTGGTGTATTAATTGTATTTGAAGGAAACGATGGAGCTGGAAAAACCATCGTTCTTCAAGCTGTAGCCAAAAATTTAAAAGAAAAAGGAATGGATGTCCTTGCTACACGAGAACCGGGAGGGTCTACGGTTGCGGAACAAATTCGAACTGTACTTCTCGATTGTGCCAATGAAATGGATCCAAAAACAGAAGCTTTATTGTATGCCGCTTCACGCCGTGAACATTTGGTCAAAACCCTTTTACCAGCTTTAAGTCAAGGACGGATTGTTCTTTGCGATCGCTTTTTAGATTCGTCTTTAGCCTATCAGGGAGGGGCTAGGGGGCTTGGTTTTGAAACGGTTGAAAAACTCAATGATTTTGGCTTAGAAGGATTTCGTCCCGATTTAACGCTTTTTTTTGGGTTGGATGAACCAACTCAAAAAAAGCGGCGAATTCAACGGGGCCATCAAAATCGTTTGGATTTGGAAAGTGATACCTTTCACCATAAAGTAAATCAGGCTTTTGAGGCCTTATTGCAACAAGGCAAAGAACCACGCGTCTTTATTGATGCCTCTAAGCCATTACAAGAGGTCATTGAAGAAGTTACTCAAAAAGTAGAAGCCTTTTTAGCTCATAAACAGGCTGAAGCCGATTTAGCGCAAAAACAAATCGAGAAGTTGCGGTCAAAAAGTCCCATTGAAGTGTTTTTAGCTAAAAAACAACTTGAAGCATTTTTAACGAAAAAACAATTGGATCAATCCAAAACAGGAGAAGTTGAATTAAGTCCTTGGGTAGAAGCCTTAGAAGAAGCCTTTTTAGAAGGAGTGGGTCCTAAAGCTCAAGCTCTTTTAGAACTTTTTTTACCTGATGCCGATTTGAATGCTTCTTTACCCATTCTCCAAGAGAAATCCAAGAAAGAAGACGAGGCAAATGATTGATAAGGACCAACTTAAACAACTTCAACCAGTAGCCTATCGTACCTTGTCCAATGCCCTTTTATCCAAACGCATTTCTCATGCTTATTTGTTTTTTGGTCCAAAAAATATGGCTAAGCAAGAGTTGGCTTTGTTGTTTGCTCAATCCTTAATTTGTCCTCATGTCGATCAAGATGGCTTTGCGTGTGGAAAATGCCCCTCTTGCCAACAGCTTGAAAAAGAGGAAAATCCTGATTTTTTTTGGTTGCATCCTGGAGGAATTCGCAAAGGAAAGCCTTTGACCCGTAAGGAACTTGAAGCGTGGTGGAAAGGTCAACCAAGCCAAGATGTTTCTGCCAAAGCTTGGACTATTCGTAAAGAGGATATTTTAGCCCTTCAAGAATCCTTTGCAGCTACACCCGTAAGTGAAGCCCAAAAACAAATTTATCTTTTAGAGGGGTATGATCAAGCCACTAGTGCCGCTTCTAATTCCTTATTAAAGTTTTTAGAAGAACCCAAAGACCAATTGGTAGGCATTTTAATTGTTGAGGAACTTAATAATGTTCTTCCAACCATTGTTTCCCGTTGCCAATTGATTCCATTTCGGGCCCGCTCACGAAATGCTTTAGAAGAAGAGTTATCTCAATGGATTGAAGATCAAGAACTTGTGTGCATTTTAGCTAAGGCTGGGTATGATTTGAATAAAATTAGCCCATTGCTTGAGGAAGAAGCAGTCTTTGAAATTCGGGATGCTGCTAAAGCTTTTTGGCCTCAACGTATAGAGCATTTGGCTCTTGTGGACTTACAACTTGGCGTTTTTTCTAAAAAAAAGCATCTCAATCGTCCAGCTTTAGAATTTTTCTTTCATTGTCTTTTGTATTATCTTGAACAAGACAAGACCATTACGCTTACAACTTTACAAATACGACTCATTCTTCTTCAAGCTCTTGATAGCCTAAAAGCTCCGTTGGATCCAGCTCTCTTATTAGAAAAAACAATTTGGAATCTTCAAAACCCTTCTCTAAGCCTATAATTTCATTCAAAAATTTGATAAAATAAAAAATCAAGTCGTAATTGGCTTGACTTTGAATAAAAATCTTTGGAAACAAAGTTATATAATTGACATCTGGCTTGGTCTTATATGGCCAGGCTTTTCGTCTAGGCCTTTTTTAGAAGGGAGAAAGTTATGACAACCACTCCAACGCAACCTAAAAAAAACAAAATAAAACCGGTTACGTTCCCTTATATGGTTTATATTCAATTTGATGGTTCTAAGAAGGCATATTCTTTTGGAGCCTATGAAGAACACAAAACGAAAGAACTCGTCGTTGTTGAAACGGTTCGTGGTCAAGAAATTGGTACAGTATTAGTTCCCTCTTTACCTTTTGATCCAGCAAAAGTTAAGGGTGAAATTAAACCCATTGTCCGCAAAGCAACCGAAAAAGATATCAAACGTAAAGCAGAAAACATCGAAAAAGCAAAAGAAGCTTTTGAATTGTGTCAAGCTTCAATCACCAAATTAGATTTGGATATGCATCTCATTTCGTGTGAATATACTTTAGATCGGGCTAAAGTTATCTTTACCTATGTAAGTGATGACCGAGTCGATTTTCGTGGGTTACTCAAAGAGCTGTCTGGTCAAATGCAAGGACGTATTGAACTTCGCCAAATTGGACCACGAAACAAAGCGAAACTCATTGGTGGCTTGGGAATTTGTGGAATGGAATGTTGCTGCAAACGATTTATGAGCGATTTTGATACAGTCTCAATCAATATGGCCAAAAATCAATTGTTGGCATTAAATATTTCTAAGCTTTCAGGGCAATGTGGGAAATTAAAATGCTGCTTGCGTTTTGAAAACGATAACTATACCACTCTGCGTCAGGACTTACCAAAGCTCAATTCGCAAATTGAATATAAAGGATCGAAATATCGTATTTCTGGAATGAATGTGTTACAAAAGCAGGCTAAACTTGAAAATCGGGATGAAACCCTTTTTGTGAGTTTTGAAGAGCTCTTTCCAGATCGAGAAGATCTTCACTAAAAACCTTGCCTTCGGGCAAGATTTTTTTTTAACTGTTAAAGCATCCTATTCTGAGGATTGGTTAGAGGAGGATAAAAATAAAGAGAAGGAAAAAGGAATTTCATTATGATTAAACGACAAAAAAGCTTTCAAAATGAAAATGGGCCAGCTCTCTATCTCGTGCCCACCCCAATTGGCCATGTCCAAGAACTTAGTCCTCGGGCCATTGAGGTTTTAAATCAAGTGGATGTAATTGCTTGTGAAGATACTCGCAATTCGGGGCAATTGCTCAAACGTTTAGGAATTTCCAAACCTCTCATTAGCCATCACGAATTTAATAGTACTAGCAGTATTCCAGGTATTTTAAAATTGTTAAGAGAAGGAAAAAAAATCGCAATGATTTCCGATGCGGGCTATCCACTCATCTCAGATCCTGGAACAGGCTTAGTTCAAGCGTTAATTGAAGAAGACTATCCCGTCATTTCTTTATCGGGACCAAATGCAGCCTTAGATGCTCTTGTCGCCTCTGGTTTGTCTACTCAACATTTTTTATATTATGGCTTTTTAGAAGCTAAAACGTCTAAACGCAAAAGGCAATTGGAGGAATTAAAGAATTTTCCTTATACTCTGATTTTTTATGAAGCTCCTCATCGAATTCAAGATTGTTTACAAGACATTTTAGACATCTTTGGCAATCGAAACATGGTGTTAGCTCGTGAATTGACCAAAATTCATGAAGAATACTTGCGAGGAAATGTCCAAGATATTTTAGAAGTCTGTGACCAGCTCAAAGGTGAAATGGTTCTTGTGATCGAAGGAGCCAGTCAAACTCAGACCATTTCTTTAGAGAAAATTGTTCAAAAAGCGCTTGATCTGACACAGGCAGGCGTAAAAGCGAAAAAAGCTGCGGAATTGGCCATTGAAGGAACATTGTTTTCCAAAAACACTGTGTATCAAGAAATGCTAAAACGAAAAGAATAGTTGGAAAAGAAAAAAGGAGGATAACGTATTAGTCGTTGTCGCTCCTTTTTTTTGAAATCTTTAAATTTTAAGTTTAAACGTTTTGATATTGAGCCATTAACATGTTTTTGGCCCATTCTTCATAAAAAGTAGAGAAAAAATGAACTCCATCACTCGCATAAATAGGAGCAGTTCCCCCAGCCGAAAGGGCACTGTTATCTACATAGGTCCACCCATTGCGTTCACACATCTCTTTGATTTGTCGATTAAAATCCGCAACTTGATTCCAGTTTGGATTTTTTGCTAGAGCTTCGGGGGTGGGTTCAATGATGGAGTTTACAAAAATTTTCGTATTGGGTGATTTTTCTAAAAGAGCTTTGATATTCCGCTCATACACAGCCTGATAGCCATTTTCTCCCTCGTTGGCTCCAATGTTTAAACCCATATCATTGACTCCATAAGATAAGTAAATGACCCTTGGCTGTTGAGCTGCAATGGTTTCTTCAAATTCTGGAATGTTATTGATAGTATAGCCCGCTGCGGCTAAAACTTGATTTTCGGGTAAAAAGCCATAGCTCATAAATCCGTAAACCCGAGAGTCTCCCATCAAAATGGTATTTTTAAATAAAGACCACATTGACATAGAATCATTCGGATCCGAGATCCGTGTTAAAGCATCGGTGCGATTGCGTTCATCCACTTTAGTACTAATAGGAGCTAAATCAATATTTTCTTGTGTTTTCAAATATTCAAGCCCAGGCTCTAAGAGCTTTTGACGATTGAGATTTCGATAGTAGCCCAATCCGGCTAAACCACCTAAACTAGCGATCGTTAAAAAAATCATAAGATTGCGTCCTAATGATTTTTTACTCTTCTTTTTCTTTTTTTCCTTGGATGCCTTTTGCGCTACCGATTTGGGTTTTGCTTGACTTGCTCTTTGTTTAGAAGACCCAATTGGTTTTTTACTTGCTGTTGAATGAGAAGAAGATGCAACTTTTTTAGATGATTTTGATGTCGAAGAGACGCGACGAGGTTGAGTCGCTCTTTTTCCAGAAGACGATTGAGTTCGTGTTTTCTTTTTGGCTGAGGACGATTTTTGAGGGGAAGTAGACATAGGCATCTCCTTTCTAAAACCATTTAGACTCCTAAAGAATGGCTTATCTTGTATCATCCTAACGCATTTAAAACGATGCGCCTAGTCAAGAAAGTAAGAGTTCTTTTAAAGAAACATTCTTTTAAATTTTATTGTTTACCTATCGCGTTTTTAATATTTATAGGATGAATAAAACCATTGAAGTCCCTAAAGGAACATGTTAAAATTTTCATGGATATAAATGAAGGCATAATATTTTATTTTGCCATCAATTTATTTTGAAAAGCAATTAAATTTAAAAAGCAGGTCTAATTTAGCCCTGCTTTTTAAATCATTTTCATAAAAAACTTAATTTCAAACGGTATAAAATTGAAAAACTAGAAAAGGGGGGATCACGTTTGGAAACAACCATTCAAATTAAAGGAGCGCGAGAAAATAACCTTAAAAATATCAATCTCACACTTCCTAAAAATAAACTTATCATTATGACGGGGGTATCAGGAAGTGGAAAAACCTCGTTAGCTTTCGATACCATTTATGCCGAAGGACAACGGCGCTACATGGAATCTCTTTCCTCTTATGCTCGTCAGTTTTTGGGAAACTCAGAAAAACCGGATGTGGACCAAATCGATGGTCTTTCTCCAGCCATTGCGATTGACCAAAAAACAACATCTCATAACCCACGATCGACCGTAGGAACGGTAACCGAAATCTATGATTATTTGCGTTTATTGTATGCACGCATTGGAGTTCCCTATTGTCCTACTCATGGAGAGCCTATTAGTGGACAAACGATCACCGAAATGATTGATCAGATTATGACCTTACCCGATGGAACGCGCACCACAATTGTGGCGCCTATTGCCCGTGAAAAGAAAGGCACATTTAAAGATACCTTTGCCAAACTCATGAAAGATGGTTTTTTGCGGGTTATCATCGATGGAGAGATGAAGCTTTTAGAAGAGGTCGAATCTTTAGAAAAAAATAAAAAACACACTGTTGAAGTTGTGATTGATCGTATTGTAAAGCGAGACAATCGCTCACGCTATTACGATTCATTAGCTACTGCTTTGGATTTAGGACAAGGCTTAGCAAAAGTGCTTACCTCTGATCCCTCTCAAACTTTATTGTTTTCATCCAATTATGCTTGTAAAATCTGTGGTTTTAGTGTTCCTACCTTAGAACCCCGTTTATTTTCGTTTAATGCTCCAATGGGGGCCTGTCCCGACTGCAAGGGGATTGGATCCATCCAAAAAGTGGACTTGGATTTATTGATTCCAAATCGGGATTTGACCTTACGTCAAGGAGGGATTGCCTATTATAAAAATGTAGCCAATTCCTCGAATCAGGAATGGCAACGATTTGAAGCGTTAGCTGCCCATTATGGCATTGACTTAGATACACCTATTAAAGATCTTTCCAAAAAAGAACTTAACATTTTATTATATGGATCCAAAGAATCGATTGAATACACGATTTATAACAATCATGGCTTAAAACGCCAATACAATGAACCCATTGAAGGCGTAGCCGATATGATTGAACGTCGCTACTTGGAAACGAGTTCCAATTGGAGTCGAGATTGGTATGAATCCTTTTTATCCGAACAAACGTGCCCTACCTGCCATGGGGCACGGTTAAACGATCAAGTTTTAGCGGTACGAATTGGTGGAAAGAACATTTATGAATGGACACAAATGAGTGTTAGCCAAGCTTTAAACTTTATTGACCATTTAGAGCTTACGGCTACCCAACACAAAATCGCTGATTTGATTTTCAAAGAAATCCGATCGCGTTTGCAATTTCTTAAAAATGTTGGATTAACCTATTTAACACTTAACCGTTTAGCTTCAACTCTTTCCGGAGGAGAAAGCCAACGGATTCGTTTGGCCACTCAAATTGGCTCTAAACTTACGGGAGTCATGTATGTACTCGATGAGCCTTCTATCGGCTTACACCAGCGTGATAATGATCGCCTCATTCAAACTCTTAAAGATATGCGTGATTTGGGCAATACCTTAATTGTGGTTGAACACGATGAAGATACGATGCGGGAAAGTGACTACATTGTGGATATTGGTCCAGGGGCGGGTGTTCACGGAGGTGAAGTGGTGAGTGTTGGCACCCCTCAAGAGATTATGCAAGATGATCATTCCATCACGGGACGTTTTTTAGCCGGCAAAGAAACGATTTCTTATCCTACGGTTCGTCGCCAAGGCAATGGTCAAACTCTACAAGTTCTTGGGGCCACGCAAAATAATCTCAAACATCTTAATGCCACATTTCCTTTGGGAACTTTAACGGTGGTCACTGGCGTATCAGGTTCGGGAAAATCGTCTTTAGTGACTGAAGTTTTAACTCGCACCATTCAACATCATTTAGGTAAAGTGCGAACAAAGCCAGGCCAAGCGAAGGCGATTAAAGGACTGGAACATATCGATAAATTGATTGAAATTTCTCAAGAACCCATTGGTCGAACTCCACGCTCCAATCCAGCGACCTATGTAGGTGTTTTTGACGATATACGGGATTTATTTGCCCAAACGAAGGAAGCCCGAATGCTTGGCTTTACCAAATCTCGCTTTTCATTCAACGTTAAAGGTGGACGATGTGAGGCTTGCCAAGGAGATGGAGTCCGAAAAATTTCAATGCATTTTTTACCAGATGTATATGTGGAATGCGATGTCTGTCATGGAAAGCGCTATAATGAAGAAACTCTTCAAGTGACCTATAAGGGAAAAACCATTTCTGATGTTTTGGAGATGACGGTAGAAGAAGGAATTGAGTTTTTCAGTTCCATATCCAAAATTCGTCATAAGCTGCAAACCTTAGCCGATGTTGGCCTTTCCTATATTAAACTTGGTCAATCTGCCACAACTTTATCTGGCGGAGAAGCTCAGCGGGTTAAACTGGCTAGTGAACTTCAAAAAAAGCCTACAGGGAAAACAGTCTTTGTGCTAGACGAACCCACTACGGGACTTCATTCGGCTGATGTGCGCAAACTCATTGAGGTCTTACAACGTTTAGTGGATACGGGCAATACAGTGATTGTTATTGAACACAACTTGGATGTCATTAAAAATGCGGACTACATTTTGGATATTGGACCGGAAGGTGGAGACGATGGTGGAACTTTAGTGGCCTCTGGAACTCCTGAAGAGATCATTCATATTCCGGCTAGTCATACGGGCCGTTATTTAAAGCCTTTATTGAATTCTTTAGAAGCATAATTTCAAAATCATTCTCTAATTTTTAGATGATAAAAGTCCTTCCTTTTGTAGGAAGGA
>CAYMGC010000019.1:0-6852 GCA_964389885.1 uncultured Erysipelotrichaceae bacterium
TCGATGACTTTTTATGTGTTAAAGCAAGGATTTTTATCAAGCTTCTTCAATATTTAAAACGGTAAAGCCTTGTGACTTTAATTTGGCTTGGATTTGATCGTGGTCAACTGTGCCATTGATCTTAACTAATAATTCTCCTTCATGATCATTTAGATCATATACCCCAATAGAAGTTATGGATAAACCTTCGTTGGCGAAAAGATGTGTTAAATCTTCCATCACACCAATTCCTTCCGGCACTTGTAAAGTAATGCGAGTGCCTTTTTTTGTCCAAGCTAACATATCTAGAAAAGCTCGGAAGATATCATTTTGGGTTAATATTCCTGTCACTTTATTTTGATCATCCACAACTGGTAAACATCCAATATCATGAGCCAATAACTTTTCCGCAGCGGATTCCATTAAAGAATCTTGATGAATAGAAATAGGATGTTTTACCATAACTGTTCGTACATTAGTTTTAGATAATAAATAATTAAGTTCATAAATACTAAGGCTTGTAGCCGTATTGTCCGCCGCAATCATGCCTTCAGTAATCAAACCAACTAACTTATCATTTGTATCCACGACTGGAATACGATGGATTTTATTAAAACGCATTAAGTCAATAACTGTAGAGATTTTTTCATCGGGAGATACCGTAATGGGATTCCGGGTCATAAAATCGAAAACACGAAACATAACTCGATCCTGCTCTCAACTCGATATTAGGTTAAATTATTAAACCAGCTCTTTGGGAAATAGCTGGTTTTGAGAGCTTTCCTTTCTTTTCTTAAAAATGCGGATTGGACACCCATGACTTCAGTCATGGGTTATTAACTTAAGGTCGTTTCCATTAATAAATAATTTATTAATGGAAAGAATTCTCCTTTAAAACAACCATAAAGCCAATTTCTAAAACAAACAAGAAAAAAATAAGGGAAGAGACACTCTTCCCTTAGGAGATGAAAAAGAAATTATTTACGCCCACCAAGATAAGCCTCTTGAACTTGAGGAGAGGTAGCAAGATCTGAGGCCTTGCCTTCTAATACTACTTTTCCTGTTTCTAAAACATAGGCATAATCGGCAATTGAAAGAGCCATACGAGCATTTTGTTCAACTAACAAAATTGTGGTTCCCGTTTTTTGAATATCTGAAATAATCGAAAAAATTTCTTTTACTAAAATGGGAGCCAATCCCATAGAAGGTTCATCCAATAGCAACAAACTTGGTCGGGCCATTAAGGCTCGTCCCATCGCTAACATTTGTTGCTCTCCACCGGAAAGCGTAGAGGCATCTTGATTTTTTCGCTTTTCTAAAATGGGAAAGCGTTGATACACCGTTTGCAAATCTTTCATGATTTCTTTTTTATCTTTTCGTAAATACGCTCCCATCATTAAGTTTTCATAGACCGAAAGACCAGGAAAAACATGACGTCCCTCAGGAACTTGTACCAAACCAGCCGATACAATGGCTCTTGGACTGGCTTTATAAATAGACTTATCTTGAAAGATAACTTCGCCTCCACTTTTTTTAACAATTCCACTAATGGCTTGTAAAAGTGAAGTTTTTCCAGCTCCATTAGCCCCAATCAACGTCACAATTTGGCCAGGATCAACTTGAATAGACACCCCTTTAAGAGCTTCGATAACTCCATAGTGAACTTGTAGATCTTTGACTTGTAAAAGACTCATGTCAAATCTCCTCTCCGAGGTAAGCCTTAATAACAAATTCGTTATTTTTGATTTCTTCAGGCGTACCCGCTGCAATCAATTGGCCATAGTTAAGAACAAAAATGCGTTCACAAAGATTCATGACCAAAGACATATCGTGTTCAATGAGGACGATCGTTAACTTATATTTATCTCGTAAATGATGAATTAAGCTGGTGAGTTCTTGGGTTTCTTGGGGATTCATACCCGCCGCTGGCTCATCTAAAAATAAAATAGTGGGTTCAGTGGCTAGAGCCCGCGCAATTTCTAAGCGTCGTTGCTCTCCATACGGTAAATTATCGGCCATTTCATATCGTTTACGATACAACCCTACTTCTTGCAAGTATTCTCCCGCTTTTTCCTCAATCCATCGCTCTGCGTTATAAAAGCGAGAGGTTCGAAGCAAGGCGGAGGGAATACCGTAGCCCGCATTTTTGTTCATAGCGAGTTTTACGTTTTCTAATACCGTCATACTTTTAAAAAGACGAATGTTTTGAAACGTTCGAGCTAATCCCATCTGAGTAATCTTATAAGGTTTTAAACCACCGATTTGTTTGGATTTACCATCCACAGTAAGTTCAATCAAGCCTTCTGAGGGTTCATATACTCCCGTTAATAAATTGAAGAAGGTCGTTTTTCCGGCTCCATTTGGTCCAATTAAACCGATGAGTTCACCTGGATTGATGGATAGATTGATGTTGGATACAGCGGCCAAACCACCAAAATGTTTGGAGAGGTTGCTTACTTTTAAAATTGGATCCATTAAGCTGCCTCCTTTTTTAATTTTTGTTTTTTCAACCAACGATCAATGGAGACTTCCCACGTACCCAAAATTCCTTGCGGTCGAAAGATCATCATCAATACAAGCGCGGCTCCATAGATAATCATTCGAATATCAGCAAATTGTTGTAAATACATGTTGAGAATGCCAATCACGATGGCTGCGATAACAGAAGCTGACATACTACCCATTCCTCCAAATACCACCATAACGAGGATATCAATGGATTTATTGAAGGTGAATTGGTTTGGATTCAAGACATAAAAGTAGTTGGCAAATAAACTTCCAGCAAGGGAAGCAAGCATGGCTCCAATAACGAAAGCCGCTACTTTATACTTGGTCGTATTAATACCCATAGCCTCAGCAGCAATTTCGTCATCGTTAATCGCTAGTGCCGCTCTTCCTGGAGCAGAACGCACAAAGTTGGTACAAATTACAATCGAAAGCACCATACATACAAACAAGATCGACCAAGTGGTTAATTTTGGAATTCCTGTTAAACCTGCTGCCCCATTCGTAATTTTCATCGTTTGAATACAAATACGAATAATTTCCGAAAATCCAAGGGTAGCAATGGCTAAATAGTCTCCCCTTAAACGAAGAGTTGGGATAGATACCACTAACGCCGCTAAAATGGTAATCCCAAAGCCGACCAGAATTCCTAAGGCTAACCCAAAATAAGAGGGAATCATGCGAGTAACAATACCAGCACTGTAGGCGCCAATGGCCATAAAACCTGCGTGACCTAAAGAAAATTGACCACAAATTCCTACAATGAGGTTAAGCGAAACGGCAAGAATAATGTTGATACAAATGGTAAAAATTGTAGATTCATAATATGAATTAATAATTCCTACCTTCATGAAAATCCAAACCAATAAAAAAATGAAAAGAGCAATACTAAACCAAATCATATTGGTTTTGGAAAATACTTGTTTGCCCATGCACTACACCTTCTCTCTTTCGTTGCGACCAAATAAGCCAGTTGGCTTCACAATCAAAACCAAAATTAAAATGGCATAGACAATCGCATCACGATACAAAGACGAGCCATAAGCCACAACCATGGTTTCAGCCACTCCGATAAAAAGACCTCCTACAAGAGCTCCAGGAATTGAGCCAATTCCACCAAAAACAGCGGCTACAAAGGCTTTTAATCCAGGAACCATCCCCATCAAGGGACTCGCTGCGTTGTAATACAAACCGACTAAAAGACCTGCGGCCCCTGCTAAAGCGGAACCAAGTAAGAAAGTAAAGGAAATCGTATTATCTACCGAAATTCCCATTAATTTAGCTCCACTTTCATCAGCCGAAACGGCTCGCATTGCTCGTCCAATTTTTGTTTTTTGAATGATAAATGTGAGCATGACCATTAAGGCAATGGTTACCGTAAAAATTACCATTTGAATATAGGTAATGCGTAAAGCCCCAAAGGATAGAACGGTCTCTGGTAATAATTTTGGAAAAGTCCGAACTGAAGTCCCCATAAAAAGTTGGGTTGTATACTCAATGACGTAGCTTACCCCAATTGCAGTGATCAAAGCTGTAATTCTTGGCGCTTTTCGAAGTGGTTTATAAGCCACTCGTTCAATCAAAACACCGAGAATGCCACACACCGCCATGCACGCGATCAAGGCGGGAATAAAGCCAAAACCAAGATAAGTTGTAACAAAGAAAGCCGTATAGGCTCCAATCATGTAAATATCCCCATGAGCAAAGTTGATGAGCTTGATGATGCCGTACACCATCGTATAACCAAGCGCAACAAGGGCATAAATGCTTCCTAACGACAATCCATTGATCATCTGTTGCAGGAATTGATTCATAAATCTTCCTTCCCTTTCAAAAAAAGCAGGGGAATGGTACTCCCCTGCTTGATGTTAATCCGCTTTTACTTCTTGAACATCCGATTGAATGCCATCAACAAGACTTACAACGAGAACGGACTTGTTTGGCGTATGGGTTGTTTGGTCAAAGCTGAAAGAACCTGTTAAACCAGAGAAGTCAGCATTCTTAAGTTGTTCGTTGAGGGCAGCTCCCGATTCACCAGAAGCTTCAAGGCTAGACAAGAGAAGACCTGTGGCATCATAAGCTAAAGCAGCAAACATGCTTGGTTCCTCGTTGTATTCCTCTTTATAAGCATCGATGAAAGTACTCAATTCTTCGGAAGGATTAATGGCTGTATACGCGGTAGTGTAGTAAATATTATTGGCTTTATCCGCACCAATTTGGCTTACAAAATCAGCTGAATCCAAACCATCTGCTCCAATAATTGGAACATCTAACCCTTCAGCTTGAGCAGCTTTAACGATTTGGGCGGCTTCATTGTAATATCCTGCAATATAAATTCCATCAATGTTTTGATCTTTGATTTTGGTGATCGTACTAGCGAAGTCCTTGTCACCTGCTTGGTATTGAATGCTATCCGCAATTTCGCCACCAAGAGATTTAAATTCGGCAGTAAAGGATTCAGCTAGACCATTTCCATAATCGGAAACCTCATTGATAACAGCCACATTGCGTAAACCGAGTTGGTTATAAGCATAATTAGCCATTCCCTTGCCCTGATAACTGTCTTCGAAGCAAACACGCCAAGCGTATTCATAGGGAGTTCCATCTTGTTTCATCATCGCATTTACTTGTGTAGCGGAAGGAGAAATAACTGGAACTGATTTAGAGCTAGTAAATTCATAGGTGGCAATGGAAGGACCAGAAGTAGCTGGTCCAACAATTCCAACGACTCCATCTTGTTCAATGAGTTTAGTTACGGCCGATACCGATTCAGCCGGTTCACCTTTTGAATCGATTTCTACAGCCTCTACGGTGAAAGGTTTGTCTTCACGGGCATTAAATTGAGCAATGGCAATTTTTGCCCCATTACGCTCTTTAATGCCATAATCGGCGGTATTTCCGGAAAGCTCAAAGTTTAAACCGATTTTGACGGTATCACTGAGCTTTCCTCCATCGCTATTCGCAGTACTTGTAGAACTCGAGTCACTTGAGCAACCTACAGCTACGGAAGAAAACAGAGCCATAGCAAGTGCTGATTTCCAAATTTTTGTGTTCATCACAAAGTCCTCTTTCTACAAAAGACTCCTAGCGAATGCCTAAGAGGAGTCTTAAAGATATGAAAAAGTTTACCCATAATTTTACATATTTCTAGCTGTTCTTCGTTTTTTCCCCAATTCTTCCCAAATTTGGAGTAGAATAGCATGATTTTGCACCGGAAACAAAAAGACTTCATTCTTTCTCATCAAAAGAAATGAAGTCTTTTCTGGTTATTCCTAATGTTAGTGAATAAAAAGAGTTTGAATAAGCCAAAGAGCACCATTATCCATCCAACCCACTAAAGTACTGCGCATTAAGTTGAGAGGTTCTACAAAAAGACCCGAAGCAATCAAAACAAAGAAAGCTAACGTAATCCAAGTAGGTGGATTGTTTAAACGAAAGTAATAGCGATCTGGCAAAAAAGCCCAAAACACTTTGGCTCCATCTAAAGGAGGAATTGGAATTAAGTTAAATACCCCAAATCCCGTTGACATTAAAGCAGTAGTGGATAATAAGCTAATCAAAAATGATCCAAATGAGGTCATTACAAAACTACGGCTAAAAAGGGCCAAAAGATCAAAACAAAAGATACAAACAAAGGCTAAAATAAAGTTAGCTAAGGGTCCAGCAAAAGCGGACCAAGCAGTTCCTAGTCTTGGATCTTTGTATTCATAGGGATTGATTGGAACGGGTTGAGCCCAACCAAATCCAAAGAGCAACAAACAAATAAAACCCGTCCAATCAATATGATGAAAGGGATTAAGTGAAATTCGTCCACTAGATTTTGCGGTCGTATCACCAAGCCAATACGAAGCCAAAGCGTGGGCCATCTCATGAATGCTTAAGGACAAGAGAACGGCGATAAGATAAATTATAATCATTTTAAAATCGCCACTTCTTAATAAATTGAGCAAAAATGTATCTCCTTTCTTTGCAACTCTTTTCGGCCTAAAATAGGCTTTCGAAAGACATTTTTCTTATTAGAGTCAATTGGCTTTCTAAATTTCTACAAGTAAAGGGACTATAGCGAATGAACTTTGCCGATTCGTTATAGTCCCTTTTAAGTTAAACGTTAAAGCGAAAATGCATTACATCGCCATCCTGTACAATGTAATCTTTTCCTTCTAAGCGCAGTTTTCCTGCTTCTTTAACGGCTTGTTCACTTTCTAGTTTATCAATATCATCAAAGGCATACACTTCGGCTCGAATAAAGCCACGTTTAAAATCGGAATGAATGACTCCTGCACAATCTGGAGCCTTCATACCACGATGAAAGGTCCAAGCGCGGCACTCATCCTTTCCTGCAGTTAAAAATGTACATAAATCCAAGGC
>CAYMGC010000019.1:6952-13916 GCA_964389885.1 uncultured Erysipelotrichaceae bacterium
TCCAAGCGCGGCACTCATCCTTTCCTGCAGTTAAAAATGTACATAAATCCAAGGCTGTATAAGCCGTTTGAATGAGATGATCTAAGCCGGATTGAGGCAATCCCAGATCATCTAAAAAGGCTTCTTTTTCTTCTGGTTCTAAGCCAGAAAGTTCTTCTTCCAAACGGGCACAAATGGGGACAATTCCCGCCCCTTCTTGGTCAGCTAAGGTTTTAAGGCTTTGATAATAGGCATTGTCCTCTGGAGCGGCAATACCTTCATCATCCATATTCGCTACATAGATAACTGGTTTGGTGGTTAACAAGCTGTATTGGTTCATTAAAGCAGCTTGATCTTCATCGAGTACAAGTGAACGAGCTGGATGACCCGCTTCTAAATGAGGCTTTAACTTCGACAACAATGCCATTTCAGTTTTGGCCGCTTTATCTCCACTTGAAGCTTTACGTTCTACTTTACCGATACGATTTTCCACTGTTTGTAAATCGGCTAAAATTAACTCCAAATTAATCGTTTCCGCATCCCGTAAAGGATCTACACTGTTTTCCACATGGGTGATATTGGGATCATCAAAGCAACGTACCACATGACAAATGGCATCTGTATTGCGAATATTGGCTAAAAATTGGTTTCCCAAGCCTTCTCCTTTAGAAGCTCCTTTAACTAAACCAGCAATATCGGTGAATTCAAATGTAGTATAAATCGTTTTTTTAGGTTCAAACAATTCCGTTAAGCGTTTGACCCGTGGATCGGGCACTTCGACTACTCCAACGTTAGGAGAAATGGTCGCAAACGGATAGTTAGCCGCTTCCGCTTGAGAATTGGTAATGGCGTTGAATAAGGTGGATTTTCCAACGTTTGGTAAACCTACAATACCAGCCGTTAAGGACATAACATCTTCCTTTCTAGAGAAAAAAATTACTCATCCGTATTTTCTTCGTTGGCTTTTTTCACAATGCGTTTTAAACGTTTTTCAAATTTTGAGCGAGGCATCAAAATGCTGGTTTGACATCCTTGGCATTTAATTCGAATGTCAGCACCCATGCGAATAATTTTCCACTCTTTGGACAAGTGGCAAGGATGCTCTTTTTTCATTTCAATGATGTCACCTAAATCATAATTGAGTTCTGTCATCACTATGGTCGCCAAGTGAGGTCTTGGCTTCTCCTTTCTTGTCCGAGCTCAGTTTTATTCTTATGCTTCTTGGTGTCGCTTCCAAGCTTTGAGCGTGTTATCAAGAAGCATACAAACCGTCATCGGTCCAACACCCTTTGGAACAGGGGTAATAACAGAAGCCTTGGGTTCAACTTCTTCAAACAGAACATCTCCCTTGAGTTTGCCATTGACTCGGTTAATCCCTACATCAATGACCACAGCTCCATCTTTAACATATTCAGCTGTGACAAATTCGGGTTTTCCAATGGCTGCGACTAAAATATCCGCTTGGGAACAAATTTTGGCCGCATCTTTTGTGCGGGAGTGAACCGTTGTAACAGTCGCGTTTTTCTTTTGAAGCAACAAAGCTAAAGGTTTTCCGACTAAGTTGGAGCGACCCATTACTACTGCATTGAGTCCGGATAAATCATCATAGCCGGCTTCTTTTAAGATTTCCATGACGCCTTGAGGAGTACAAGGAGCAAAGCCTTCTAAATCGAGCAACAAGGCTCCTGCATTTTGGGGATGCAAACCATCAACATCTTTATCTGGACGAATAGCTTGAAGAGCACGCTTTTCATCTAAGCCTTTAGGTAGAGGTAATTGTACTAAAATTCCATCCACTTCTGGATTGTCATTTTCTTCTTGAATTACTTTTTCTAATTCCTCTTGACTGATTGTTGCGGGTAAATAAAGAGTACGATTTTCAATTCCAATTTTGTGACAAGCATTGGCTTTTGAGCGCACATACGATTGGCTCGCTGGATTGTCCCCTACTAAAATAACGGACAGACAAGGCAATCGTTTCCCCTCTTCTTTGATTTGTTCAATGGTCTGCTTCATGCCTTCTTGCAGTTTAGCAGCCAATTCATTTCCATAAATAATCATGATACTCGTTATCCAAAAAGAACAAGATTGGTCTTGTTCTCTGTGGTCTCCTTTCTTCCTTAATTTTTAATGTTTAACTAAAAAGTTCTTGTTCATCTAAAATAATCGTTACTGGGCCATCATTAACCAGCGAAATATCCATTTCGGCTTGAAAGATGCCCGTTTCGACCGGAATACGTTGGGCTAAAATGGCATTAAATTGATCATAAAGTGCTTTAGCTTGAGTGGCGGGAGCCGCTAGACTAAAGGAAGGACGACGCCCACCACGACAAGAGGCATACAGAGTAAATTGCGAGATGGATAGCACTTTTCCTTGAACATCGAGTAAACTTTTATTCATTTTTCCTTGTTCATCATTAAAGACCCGAAGAGTTACGATTTTTTCGACCATTTTTTCAAAACAAGCGGAAGTATCTCCCTTGGCAAAACCAATAAAAGCACAAAATCCTGTTTCAATAGCTCCAGTGATTTGTCCTTCGACTGTACATGAGGCGCAAGAGACACGTTGTAAAATAACTTTCATTTTTTATGAGTCCTCAGAAATTAATAAGCAGACGGCTAAAGCGGCTATTCCCTCTTCCTGTCCAATAAATCCAAGCTTTTCGCCACGGGTAGCTTTAATAGAGACTTGGTTGAAATTGCAATGGAGAGTTTTTGCTATATTAAAACGCATTTGTTCAATATAAGGAGCCAATTTTGGTTTTTCCGCTAAAATCGTCGCATCCACATTGCCAATGCGATAGTTTTCATGGTGCATTTTTTGATAAACCGCTTCCAAGATTAACATAGAAGAAACATTATGCCATTTCGGATCGGTATCGGGAAAGTGAAATCCTAAATCGCCAAGAGCTAGAGCTCCTAAAATGCTTTCGGCAATAGCATGCAATAAAGCATCAGCATCGGAATGACCAACCAATCCTTTTGGGCTATCAATTTCCACTCCACCAAGTACTAAGCGATATCCCTCTTTTAAAGGATGGATATCCATAGATTGTCCAATTCGAATCATATCAATTTCCTTTCTAGGGATGAAAGTTCAAAGGGAACTGCTTTTCCCCTCTTGTAAAAAGTATAAGAAAACTTGGGGAAGAAGACCAAACGGTCTTAGATCCATTTCTTAAAATCGACTGCTTTAAAACGAAAAAAAGCGCCATCGGATGGGCGCTTTTTGATTATCGTTCTACTTGAATAAAAGCATAGTCATCACAATCTTGTAATTTGGCATTGGCTATTACCGTTTTAGATTCTCCATCAATCCAATAATTTCCATGAACGGCTTGTCCATTACCAATATAAATCGCAATGTGATCGAGTCCATTGCCACCTTGATTGTAATAGATCAAGTTTCCTGGTTGAGGATCACTCGTGTAGTACCCATACATATCGCAAAATTCATTTGGCCATAAATTGAGGGCATCTTGCACTCCCGCATTGGCCATAGCCATTTGTACCACCTGAGTGCACCATAAACCATTGGTGTTATCCACAAGTTTTAAAGCCTCTTCTGCAATGCGGGCATTCAATTCACCATAATTTGTTGTACCCAATGAAGGATCATTTTCTTCAGCGGGAGCAGGAGCTTCGGGTTCCATGGGTAAAGCATCAGGCATTGGCTCAGGTTCTGGTTGCGGCTCTGGCTCTGGCTCTGGCTGAAGGTCTGGTTGCGGTTCGGGTTGTGGATCAGTGAAAGCTGGATCTTGGGAAGGTTGAGGCGCTATAGGCTCGGGTTCTGGTTCGGGATCACTGGGCAAAGGTTCAGGAATTTCTGTTCCAGGAGCTTGGGCCACGACTTCTTCTACTTGAATGGATAGAGCCCCTTCTTCAAAATTGGCTTGCGGTCCACTTACTTCGGCCATAGCCATAAAGGTTCCTTCTTCAGCTAGAGCTGGGCCAACCATCGCATCCATTTCACCTGTATCGTCCATCACAATGGTTTGTACCGTTTGATCAGCCATTTCACTCATGCTTTCTGGCTCTTCTACACTTAAGGCTTCATTTACAAAGGGAGAAGGGACATCTTGAGCAAATTCCTGCGCCATGGCTTCTTGATTCATCGTAGAATTTATAAAACTTGTATGGGTAGCCACCGTGGGGACAATCCCTTGATTGGTCATTTGATAAGTAGTAGAGCTATTTAAAGAACTTGTATTCAAAGCCAAGGTAGTGGGATTTAAAGAAGTCATGGATATGGATGGAGTTGAATCAGACACTTCTAAAGGACCTTGCTTGGTTTGCCCATAATGTTGAACAACGTTTTGCGTCTGGGATTCTTCTATAGGAGAGCCACTTAAAAGATCCATATCCATAGTGGTCACTAAAGGAGTAGAGTTTAGACTGACATTATCTTGGACGGGAGTAGCAAGTTGAGCTGATTCAATGACAATTTCCTCTTCCACTAAGGGAGCAGCTTGTTGTTTTCCAAGTGGACTTAAAATGGAATTGGCTAATGCCATCGCTTCTTGTAAAAAAGACTCACTCATTTTAGGAGTCTGTTTGGTTTCCGAAATAAAATAGTTGTTATTAAATTCTTCGTTATCATTTTCGAAAGAAAAGACAACGGGTTGAAGAACTTTTTGTCCTTCCTCGCTTGTGGCCATGGTATACACCGAAACACCTGCTGCCATGGCCGAGGCGGCTGTTAAAACAACCGCAATTGTATTTCCATCTTTTTCGATCATAGATTATTTCCTCATATTTTTTGATCTTGATTTGATCAAGATCGATCTTTCCAAAAGTTGGCAAAAATGGCTGTTTCAAAGAGACTTATTTAAAAAACTTTCTTTTATGGAAAGTTAGGGACAAAGATTTAAAACGTTAAAAAAGCGTTGGGAACTTCAAGAAATTCTACTTAAAGAGTACCTTATCTTATCTAGAATCGAGAATCAAAAACACCCACAATTCTAGGAAAAAACGGAATAAATTGGGAAAGGATTTAGCCTTTTTCTCGCCTTTTCTACTCTTCTTTTATTTTTAAATCCATTTTAAAAACAAAAGGATAGACAAGAGGTTTGGAAGAAAGTAAATAAGAGGTTCCTATTCTTTCTTGAAGATTTTTTACAATCGTTTCCTTCTCCTTTCGTTCTTTCACTACAATAAAATAGAACGGCTTTTTTCTTGGAACCTTTTGTGTAAAAGACGAAATCTGTTCAATTCGGATGTCCAATATTGTAAGTGTTATACTTAAAGTGACACAAACAAGATTTTTGTTTAGGCAAGGTAAGGTAAGAAATTCAATCAAAAAGGCTATTCTTTTAAGAATATTCTTTCTATCTTTAGTTCTTTTTGATTGATTTTTCCTAAATTTTTCGACTTGTATACTTTTGGGCCTCCCAAAAGAAAGGATGTGTGTTGTGATTTTTGTTTCGCAATTGATGCTGGTGTTATTTTCCCTAATTCTTCCTCTAGTTTTCTTGACTGTATATGGTTATGTCAAGAAAGGGGGATGGAAGCCCATCGTTTGGGGAATTGTCGATTCAATTGGAGCCCTCTTTTTGGTGCGTATGGTGATTCCACTTTTGGTTTTCAATCAAACATGGTTTCAAACGCTTTTAGCCAATACCCCACTTTATATCACTGTCTATTCTCTGAGTATGGCTTTGGTCTATATGGCATTTGGATGGATTTATTTTTTTCGGCTCCATAAAAATAATGACAAACGACTATGGAATGATGAGGGAAAATCAAGAGGTTTAGTCTTTGGATTTAGCGAAGGATTTGCTTACGAAGCCTTGTTCATTGGCTTTAATGGTCTGAGTTCTTTGTTATCGGATTATGCTCCAGTTATAGATGAGGGACAAGTCTCTGGCGTTTGGCTAAGTATCCTTGAAGCCTTAACGATGATTATTTTGTTTTCCACCTTTTCCGTTCAACTTCAACAGGCTCAATCCAAGAAGAATGGCTTTGCCCTTGCCCTTCCATTTGGTGAAATCTTTTTATTCTTTTGGCTTGGCTTTTCTTGGCAAAGTGTATGGGGTTGGCCACGTATCGCTTTAGAAGTGGTACTCATTTTAGCTAGTCTTCTTGCTCTTTGGTGGATAAATAAAAAAGGCCTATTCCAATCCCTCTTCACCATAGAGACAGAAGAACCCATTGTAGAAGAATCACTCTCAACCAAAGATATTTTGGCTTTGCGCAAAAAATAAGATATGCTTCGTTTTTGAATTGCGATCTGCTTGCACCACTGTCTATTCTTTCTAACAAAGGTGGTGACATGATGCGAAAAAAGACAGTTGAAACCATCCCCATTTTGTCCAAAAAAATGAAAGAGATTCTTACTTTCATGGCCAACAATTCAACGCTTCCGTCGGGCATTGCCAAGCGTGCCCAAATCGTACTGCTTTCTTCTCAAGGGGTTCTCAATCGAGATATTGGTCCTCAGATTCATCTTCATCCCATTCGGGTTGGTATTTGGCGCAATCGTTTTTTAGAAGCCTTACCCCATTTGCGGGAAATTGAAGAAGCCCAAGGCAATTTAGAAGAAGAAATCATTTACTTATTAGCAGATCGACCGGGGTTAGGAAAACCTTCTCGATTTACTCCCAAACAAATTGAGCAAATCATTGACTTGGCGTGCCAAAATCCAACGAAGTATGGCCATGAAGGTCCTTATTGGACATCCGCTTTGTTAGCGCAAGAAATTCCCAAACAAGGGATTGCGGATAAAATTTCTTCGGCTACAGTACGGGTTTTTTTACATCAAGCCAATCGTGATCTTCCTTATTGGCCCTATCCTCGAAAGCGTTAAGTTTTTTCCTTTTTTCTCATTTATCTTTGCCTTAAGCTTTCCTATTTCCGAAATTATAAAAGTCACCTATACCTTAAGTCTGTTGACTCGCCTTATTGAGAAATGAAAAAGAAATCATTAAAACGAAAAGCAAAGCTAAAAATAGGAGCTGGTACGCTATCCTTACTTGAAAGTAAGAAT